>DATAPS010000203.1:0-13816 GCA_036265085.1 Acetobacteraceae bacterium
GCCAACGGAGCAGCGTCTCGTTTTCCGTGCGCAACCGCTCGTTCTCGCTGTAGAGATTCGCGACGTGCCAGAGCTGATCGACGGCGCTGCGCACGCTCCCCACCGGTTCCGCGAGGACGCCGAAGATCGGCGCCAACGCGTCCGCGAGCGCCATCCGGGCGCGTTCCGCGAGCGTCGTGTCGGCCTTGCCGAGCAGCATCAGCCCGAACGCAACCGCGATCAGGACGGGAAGCGTAAGCTTCGCCAGCGCTTGCCGAACCGGGATCGAGAGCCGGATCACGAAACTCGGGTGCCTCCTCCCGGAACGAGAGCCTCAGTCTACAGGAATGCGAGCGTCCGGCGGCGATCGGTCGTTCGCAAAGTCAGTACTTCGCGAAATTAGTACAGACTAGTACATTGTGGTGAGGACGTTGCGAAGCCGCTTCATCTCCTCCAACGCGCGCCCAGTGCCCAGGGCGACGCATTGGAGTGCGTCCTCGGCCACGACGACGGGCAATCCTGTCGCATCCCGCAATACCTGGTCGAGGCGGTGCAGCAGCGCCCCGCCACCGGTGAGCACGATGCCCTTGTCGACGATATCGGCGGCCAGTTCCGGCGGGGTATTCTCCAGCGCGACCTTGACCGCCTCGACGATCGCGATCACCGGCTCGGCCAAGCTCTCCGCAATCTGGCGCTGACCGACGATGACTTCGCGCGGAACGCCGTTCATCAGGTCGCGGCCCTTCACCTCCCGATAGGGGCCATCCTCCCCATCGTAGGGCTGTGCCGCAGCGCCGATGTCCATCTTGATGCGCTCGGCGGTGGCTTCCCCGATCAGCAGGTTATGGTTGCGCCGGATATAGCTAATGATCGCCTCGTCCATCTTGTCGCCACCGACACGGACGCTGCGGGAATAGACGATGCCGCCGAGCGAAATAACGGCGACCTCGGTGGTGCCGCCGCCGACATCGACGACCATGCTGCCGGAAGGCTCGGTCACCGGCAGTCCGGCGCCGATCGCCGCCGCCATCGGCTCCTCGATCAGGAGCACCCGGCGCGCGCCGGCGCTCTCGGCGCTCTCCTGGATGGCGCGCCGCTCCACCGCCGTCGAGCCGGATGGCACGCAAACGATGATCACCGGGCTCGCGAAGCCACGACGATTATGCACCTTGCGGATGAAATGCTTGATCATTTCCTCCGCTACTTCGAAATCGGCGATTACGCCGTCGCGGAGCGGGCGGATGGCGGAAATGTTGCCCGGCGTGCGTCCGAGCATCTGCTTGGCTTCTTCGCCGACGGCGAGGACCTGCTTCTTGCCGCGAACGTCGGCGATTGCGACCACGCTGGGTTCGTCGAGCACGATGCCGCGGCCCTTGACGTAAACCAGGGTATTCGCAGTGCCGAGATCGATTGCCATGTCGGCGGACATGATGCCGAGCAATCGTGAGAACATCGATCAACCTTTGTTGCAGAGGCCCCTCGGGCGGGGGTGCCATTAGCCCCGCCTCTGCCCCGCGGCAAGGGGCGCAGGGGAACCGCAGGAACACGGGCTGCCGGGCAAAATCCGGCGACGCGAACAACGGCGGGGCCGTTTCTGCGTTAAGGGCTGGCGAAGCAATTCCAAGGTGGTCTGATGAAGCGTCTCATCCTTGTTGTTCTGCTGAGTGCGACCGGTGCCACGCTTGCCGCTTGCGGCAACGACCCCGGGACGCGCGCCCTCACTGGTGGCGCACTCGGTGCCGGTGCCGGCGCTGGCGTCGCAGCCGTCTCCGGCGGCCATGTCGGCACCGGTGCGCTGATCGGCGGCGGCCTCGGCGCGGTCGGTGGCGCCGTTACGTCTCCCTGAGTGCCGGGCGCGAAATCGATCTGGGTCGGCTGAACCCGGCAGCTAGCGAGATGGGCCTCCGGGCATGACGCCCGAGGCCCCTCCTACGCGGAGAGCGCTTCCGGCTCGGCGCGCGTGCGCTTCACCAGCAGCTTGTTCAGCGCGTGGAGGTAAGCGCGGGCCGACGCGACGACGGTATCGGGGTGCGAGCCCTGCCCGTCGACCATCTTTCCCTCCTCCGACAGGCGCACCGTTACGCGTGCCTGGGCGTCCGTCCCTTCCGTCACGGCGCCGACCGAGAACAGCGACAGAGTGGCCTCATGCGGGAAAACGGCACGGATAGCGGCGAACGTCGCGTCGACCGGCCCGTCGCCGACTGCCGACGCCGACTTCAATTCGCCGTCGATCTCGACCTCTACCTCCGCTGAAGGTTGCGCCTTCGAGCCAGCCCGCACGTCGAGCGAAACAAAGCGGATGCGGTCGCGACCGCGGAACACCTCGTCGTCGACGAGCGCCACGATGTCCTCGTCGTAGACCACCTTCTTGCGGTCGGCGAGGTCCTTGAAGCGGCGGAATGCGTCGTTGAGCGCGTTGTCGCCGAACTCGCCGTAGCCCAGCGCGCGGAGCTTGTCGCGGAACGCGGCACGGCCGGAATGCTTGCCCATGACAAGGTTGGACTTCGACCAACCGACGCTCTCGGGCGTCATGATCTCGTAGGTGGCCGCGTTCTTCAGCACGCCGTCCTGATGGATGCCGCTTTCATGGGCGAAGGCATTGCGGCCAACGATCGCCTTGTTCGGCTGGACATCGAAGCCCGTGATCGTTGAGAGCAGGTGCGACGTCTTGAGGATCCGTTCCGTCGTGATCGCCGGCTTGCAGGCGACCGCGTCCGGCCGCGTGCGGATCGCCATCACGATCTCCTCGAGCGCCGCGTTTCCCGCGCGTTCGCCGATGCCGTTGATCGTGCACTCGACCTGCCGGACCCCGGCGCTGATCGCCGCAATCGTGTTCGCGACCGCAAGCCCAAGATCGTTGTGGTTGTGGGTCGAGAAGATCACGCGCTCCGCGCCCGGCACGCGCTCCCGCAGCATGGTGAAGATCCGATGCATGTCCTCCGGGAGCGCGTAGCCGACCGTGTCGGGGATGTTGATCGTCGTGGCGCCGGCCTTGATTGCGGTCTCGACGCAGCGACAGAGGAAATCCGGATCGGTGCGGCTGCCGTCCTCTGCCGACCACTCGACATCGTCGGTGTAATGACGCGCCTGCGTGACCGCATCATGCGTCATCTGCAGGACTGCTTCGGGCTCGACGCGCAGCTTATATTTCATGTGGAGCGCGGACGTGCTGACGAACGTGTGGATGCGTCGGCGCTCCGCCTTGGCGATCGCCTCGCCGGCGCGCTGGACGTCTGCCCGGCCGGTGCGGGCGAGCCCGCAAATCACCGGTCCTCTGACGTTCTCCGCAATCAGCGCGACACTCTCGAAATCGCCCGGCGAGGCGACCGGGAATCCCGCTTCGATGACATCGACGCCGAGATCGGCCAGCATCTCCGCCATCCTGAGCTTCTCCTGCATGTTCATGGAGAAGCCAGGCGACTGCTCGCCGTCGCGAAGCGTAGTGTCGAAAATGATCAGACGGTCGTCGTCCAGCTTGCCGAAGCTGGGATGCTCGATGGCCATGTGCTTGGTGTCCTTCGACTCGATCCGTTCTCAAACGACGGCTGCGCCAGGGAACCCCCTGAGCGATGCCGGCCCTACCCGCGCGGCGCGACGCTCAGGGGCGGGTAAGTCGAAGGAGAACGACGCCGAGCGCGCACAGCGGCCCGCGCGCAAAAGCGCGGGCGAGCGTCGGGGTGCGGGTCTCGGCGTGGACCATGGCCGGGAGGCTAGCGGCGCGCGCGCGACGGTGCAAGCATTCCCGCACGCCAACTGCGACGAGGCCGAAAACGCCGATGTACAAGCTCGTGTTCTGCCGTGGTCTGGACGCCACCGCGATGGCCATGCTGGAGGCACGCAGCGACCTCGACGTCAAATTCCTCACCACCGAATTCCGCGGACCACCCCTGCAGAAAGCATTGGCGGAGAGCATCGCCGATGCGGACGGTGTCATGATCGGCCTGGAGCGGGTCGACGCGGACCTGATCAACTCTGCACCGAATTTGCGGGTGATCAGCCGTTTCGGCGTCGGGTTCGACACGCTCGATATCCCGGCCTGCACCCGGCGCGGCATTCCTGTCGGCGTCGTGAACGGCGCCAATGATCTCTCCGTCGCCGAGCACACGATGATGCTGATGCTCACCGTCGCGCGGCGGACGCTCGAGATGGATGCGAGTGTGCGTCGGGGCACCTGGATGGTGCAGGAGGGCCGGCGGATGCACGAGCTCGCCGGCCGTACGGTGCTCGCCGTGGGCTATGGGCGCATCGGCACACGTGTCGCGCGGCTCTGTACAGCGTTCGGAATGACGGTGATGGTGCACGACCCCGCCTTTCCCACGCCGCGCATCGCTGCGGACGGACATATTCCGGCGCCGGATCTGATGGCGGCGGTGCCGCGGGCCGATGTGGTGACGTTGCACTGCCCGTTGCAGCAAGACACCCGCGGGATGATCGACCGGAATTTCCTTTCGCAGATGAAGCGAAGCGCATGGCTGATCAACACGGCGCGCGGTGGGCTCGTCGACGAACTCGCGCTCGCCGAGGCACTGAAAACGGGAGAGATCGAAGCGGCGGGCGTCGATGTGCTGGTCCGCGAACCGCCCGATGCGGCCAATCCGCTTTTCGCGCTGCCGAATGTGGTGCTCAGCCCCCACAACGCAGCCGCCCCGCTCGAATGCTTCGCCAAGATGTCGCGCCGTGCCGTGGCGAATCTGCTCGATACGCTGGACGGAAAGATAGATCCGGGGTTCCTGGTCAATCCTGAAGCTTTGAAGCGGAACGCACCCTGACGGCGGCGAGACCGACACGGCGGATCGGGGTCCGCCCTACGGACACGCGCGTGGGACGGGTGATGACCCGCTGCTCGCGCAGCGCAGGCCAGCGGCCGCGCCCGGCACATGTCAATGCTGGCGTTTTTCGTCCAGCACGACATGCGCGAGATGCAGCAACTGCTCCGCGGTGAAGCTGTAGCCCGCCCGATCGGCGTCCTGCGCCAGCGTCAGCAGCCGGTCACAGAGAACCAAGGGGCTCGGGGTTTCGGCGAAGGCGAGCGAGGGCAGAATGCGCTCGCGGGACACGGCGGTGTGCTGGACAGGCGTCATCGGGATTTTCCTGAAAACACGAGGGGAACACGGCATGTGACGGTGCGTTCCACCGCCACAGCTATTTGAGCGCTCGTGCCTTACAGAAACGTTAACGAGACGACTGAAGCACCGCGACGCGCAACGCCGAGGCCAGCGGCCGCTGCGGCACCCGCTTCGCATCGACATCAGCCACGAATGCGGAGATCGTCAGCCCGCGCACCTGCGCCTGCGATGCGATGGCCTGCCAGAACTCCGGTTCGAGCGCCACACTCGTCCGGTGACCCGCAAGCGTGATGCTACGCTTCACGAGGCCGGTCAGCCGCTCCCGTCCAAGCTCGCTCCGACTCTCACCCTCTGCGATCGCTGTATCCACTTGTCGAACTCCTCCCCGTGACAACCCGAGTTGGACGCCCGCGGCCCGGAGCGTGAGGTTCTCCGAGAGGGCAGTCTTCCCGATCTTGACGGCACGATCGTAGCCGACGCTGGGATTGAGGGCCGTGATCCAGCATCGAGGACTTCGCCAGATTCTGGGCGATGCGTCCCACGCCGGCTCCAGCTTGTCGACCATGTTCCGCGCGAAACTCGCGGAGGCATCGCCAAGCAGGCGCGGCGACTGTAGCATATTGAAAACAATCAGCGGCTTAAAAACATTCAATCAGAGGAGGCTCTGCGTGCATTGGCCGTCAAACGTGCCACCGCCCAGGCGGCTGCCTCGGCGACCACTGGGTTCGGATCGCCGCGGAGCGCCTCGGCGGGTTGCGTCAGCGCCGGATCACCGGAATTGCCGATCGCGATGAGCACGTTGCGCACAAAGCGGTCGCGCCCGATCCGCTTGATCGGTGATCCGGCGAACCGCCTGCGGAATCCGGCGTCGTCCAGCCCGACGAACTCGGCGAGCGGCGGGCTCGTCAGGTCCTCGCGGGCGCGCAGCTTCTCCTGCCGCGTCGGGGTTGCGAAGCGGTTCCAGGGGCAGACGGCGAGGCAGTCGTCGCAGCCGTAGATGCGGTTGCCCACCTTCGGGCGGAGTTCGACCGGGATCGGGCCAGCGTGCTCGATCGTGAGATACGAGATGCAGCGCGTGGCATCGAGCTGATAGGGCGCGGGAAAGGCGCCGGTTGGGCAGATCGAGAGGCAGCGCGTGCAGGTGCCGCAGCGGTCGGGGTGTGGCGGATCGGGTTCGAGCGGGAGTGTGGTGTAGATCTCGCCGAGGAACAGCCACGAGCCGTGGGCTCGTGAGACGACGTTGGTGTGCTTCCCTTGCCAGCCGACCCCAGCTTGCGCGGCAAGCGGCTTCTCCATGACCGGCGCGGTGTCCACGAACACCTTCACGGCGGCCCCCGTGCGCGAGACGATGAACTGGGCGAGATGCTTGAGCATCCCTTTGGCAACGTCGTGGTAGTCCCGGTGTCGCGCATAGACCGAGATGTTGCCGCGGTCCCGGTGCTCGAGCCCGGCAAGCGCATCGCCGTCCGGCGCGTAGGAGAGGCCGAGGCAGATCACGGTATGCGCATCAGGCCAGAGCACCTGCGGATGTGCTCGTGCCTCTGTTCGCTCGGCGAGCCACCCCATCTCGCCGTGCTGGCCGGCCGCGACGAAGTTGTGCAGCCGGTCGCGCAGTTCCGGCCCGAGCTCGGCGCGGGCGAAGCCTATCGCGTCGAAACCGAGCGCGAGCGCCTTCGCCCGGATCTCAGCCGCGGCCGCGGTACGGAGCAACGCCCTGGTCCGGAATCCACACGCCAGCGGGCGGCTCCCCCGTCTGCCAGAACACATCGATCGGCATGCCGCCCCGCGGATACCAGTAGGCCCCAATCCGCAACCAGACGGGGTCGAGACGACCGACCAGATCACGCGCGATCCGCGTGGTGCACGCCTCGTGGAAGGCGCCGTGGTTCCGGAACGACGCGAAATAAAGTTTGAGGGACTTACTTTCCACGATCCAATCACGTGGAATGTAGTCGATGACGAGGTGTGCGAAGTCGGGCTGACCCGTGATCGGGCAGAGCGAGGTGAATTCCGGGCAGGTGAAACGTATGACATATAACAATCCCGGCTGCGGGTTCGCGACGCGTTCGAGCGTCGCCTCGTCCGGGGATTGCGGCTGCGGCACCTGCCGGCCGAGCTGGGTCAGATCGTCGGGCATGGGCCGTATCTAGGCTGCCCGGCCCCATCCCGCACGTATCTCCGCTGACCGCGCCGCGAGATTGCCGGCCGCGATCGCCGCGCCCAGGGTTCGCATCAGTTCCTGATAGTACTGGATGTTGTGCCAGGTCAGCAGCATCGGCCCGAGCATCTCCTCGGCGCGGAAGAGGTGGTGAAGGTAGGCGCGCGGATGGTGGGTGCAGGCGGGGCAGGGACAGGCGGGATCGAGCGGCGCCGGGTCGTCGGCGAAGCGGGCGTTGCGGAGGTTGAACACGCCGCCGCTGGTGTAGGCGCGCGCGGTCCGGCCGGCGCGGGTGGGGATGACGCAGTCGAACATGTCGATCCCCCGCATGACCGCGCCGATGATGTCGTCGGGGGTTCCAACACCCATGAGGTAGCGCGGGGCATCCGGTGGGAGGCGAGGGAGGGTAACGTCGAGGGTCGCGAACATCGCCGCCTGCCCTTCCCCAACGGCGAGGCCCCCGACGGCGTAGCCCTCGAAGCCGATCTCCGTCAGCGCGGCGGCGGAGCGGATGCGCAGGTCGGGGATCGTGCTGCCCTGTACGATGCCGAACAGGCCGTAACCCGCGCGGGGTGCGAAGGCGGCCCGGGAGCGGGCGGCCCAGCGCATCGAGAGCTCCATGCTGTCACGCGCCTGCTGCTCGGTGGCGGGGAACGGGGTGCATTCGTCGAAGCACATGCTGGCCGTGGCGTCGAGCAGGTGCTGGATCTCGACCGAGCGTTCCGGCGTGAGGCGGTGCGACGAGCCGTCGATATGCGATTGGAAGGTGACGCCGTCCCGGTCGAGTTTTCGCAGTCCGGCGAGCGACATGACCTGGAAGCCGCCGGAATCGGTCAGGATCGGGCCGGGCCAGTCGATCATGCGGTGCAGACCGCCGAGCCGGGCGACGCGCTCGGCGCCGGGCCGGAGCATCAGGTGATAGGTATTGCCGAGGATCAGGCGGGTGCCGGTCGCACGGACGGCATCAGCGGTCATCGCTTTCACGGTCCCGGCGGTCCCGACCGGCATGAACACCGGGGTCGGCACGTCGCCATGGGCGGTGTGCAGCGTGCCGGCGCGGGCGTCGCCGTCCCGCGCGTGCCGGGTCCAGCTCAGGGTCATGCGCGAGCGAGCAGCGTGGCGTCGCCGTACGAGTAGAAGTGGTATCCCGCGGCGATCGCGTGCGCATAGGCGGCGCGCATGTGCTCCTGCCCCGCGAAGGCGCAGACCAGCATGAACAGCGTCGAGCGCGGCAGGTGGAAATTGGTCATCAGCAGCTCGGCGCTCCGAAAGCGATGACCCGGTAGGATGAACAGGTCGGTCTCGCCGATCCACGGGTGCAGAACCCCGTCCGGGTCGGTCGCGGTTTCGAGCAGCCGCAGGACGGTGGTTCCGACCGCGACGATACGGCCGCCAGCCCGGCGCGCCGCATTCACCGCGTCGGCCGCCGCGGTCGAGACTTCGCCACGCTCCGCATGAATGCGATGGCGGGCGACATCCTCGTGCCGGAGCGGCAGGAACGTGCCCGCGCCAACATGCAGCGTGACCATCGCGCGTCTGGTCCCGGCGTGATCGAGTGCTTCGAGCAGATCGAGCGTGAAGTGGAGTCCCGCCGTGGGAGCCGCGACGGAGCCTTCGCGGGCGGCAAACATCGTCTGGTAATCGACCGCGTCCTCGGGGACGGGACCGTGCGGGCGTTCGATATACGGCGGCAGCGCGAGCGCGCCAGCGCGGCGCAGCGCGGCTTCGAAGGCGCCGCCGGTCAGATTGAATGCGAGGGTGACACCGCCGTCCTCATCGCGCGCACGGACCTCCGCGACCAGGTCCTCGTCGCCGTCGAACGTCAGTCGGTCGCCGGCGTGCAGACGGCGGGCGTTCCGGGCAAGCGCGTGCCAGACGCCATCGGGTCGGGGCTGGTCGAGTGTAATGCCGATGCGCGCGGCTCCCCGGCGGGCGGTGAGTTGGGCGGGGATGACCTTCGTGTCGTTGACGACGAGGATATCGCCGGCGCGGAGAAGCGCGGGAAGGTCGCGGACGGAGCGGTGCTCGCACGTGCCGCCCGGACCGACGACCAGCAGGCGAGCGGAATCGCGGGGATTGGCGGGGTGCTGGGCGATCAGCGCGTCCGGGAGCGCGAAATCGAAATCCGATGCATGCAGCGCGGCGACCGCCTCGCTCATGCCGGGACCGGGGTAACGCGGCGGACGGCGCGGATCAGGGGGACGCTGATCAGCACCGCCCAGACCTTCCCCGCAATCTGCCCGGGGAGAAAGGCAAGACTCCCGAACGCCAGCCAGAGGAAGGCGACGCTGTCGATGGTCAGGCCGACGGCCGCCGAGGCGATCACCGCGAGGATCAGACCGCGGCGCTGCAGCGGCGTATAAACCGCAAAATCGGCCAGCTCGCTGAGCAGGAAGGCGGCTCCGGACGCGGCGACGAGGGCGCCGTCGGCGAAGATCATCGAGACCGCGGTGCCGACCACAATCGCCGCCATGCCCCATCCGATCCCGAGACAGCGCTGCACGAGGTCGCGCAGGACCAGAGCAAGCCCGACGGTCAGCACGCCGGACGGGGCCATCAGTCCGGGTGCAACCGGGATCAGGCATGGTCCGTCCGGCACGCAAACAGTGCCGACATGGCCGATCATGAAGTTGGCGAGCGGAATGCACGCCATGAACCCGATCAGGGCGGCGATGCCGATGCGATGCGCGACAGTCATGCTCAGTCAGTCAGATATGAGGCGATCTCGATCAGGTTGCCATCCGGATCGCGGCAGTAGACCGACATCATGTCGCCAAGCGCGCCGACGCGCTTGATCGGGCCGATCACGATGCGGACCCCGCAATGATGCAGATGGCCGACGACGTCCTCGACCCTGACTGCCGTGATGAAGCAGAGATCGCCCGCTCCCGGTTCCACGTTCTGGCCGGTGATCCAGGCGCCGTCCTCGGTGTCGAACGGGCGCAAGTTGATCTTCTGGCCGCCGAACTTGAGGGCGGTGCGTTGCTCCGGCCCGAATTCCTCGCGCTCCATGCCGAGCACGCGCTGGTACCAGGAAGCGGCGATCTCGATGTCACGAACGTTCAGGACGATGTGGTCGAGGCGGTCGACGGTGAACCGCATCACTCGAGCCCGTCGTAGAAATCGTTGCCCTTGTCGTCGATGATGATGAACGCCGGGAAGTTCTCCACCTCGATCCGCCAGACCGCCTCCATGCCGAGTTCGGGATATTCCAGCACTTCGACCTTCCGGATGCAGTCCTGCGCGAGCCGTGCCGCGGGGCCACCGACGCTGCCGAGATAGAAGCCGCCGCTCTTCTTGCAGGACTCGCGCACGGCCCGCGAGCGGTTCCCTTTCGCGAGCATCACAAGAGATCCGCCTGCGGCCTGGAACTCGGGGACATAGCTGTCCATCCGCCCTGCGGTGGTGGGACCGAAGCTGCCCGTGGGAAGGCCGACCGGCGTCTTGGCGGGGCCGGCGTAATAGACGGGGTGGTCCTTGATGTAAGCCGGCAGCGGCTCCCCGCGGTCGAGCCGCTCCTTCAGCTTGGCGTGCGCGATGTCGCGCGCGACGACCATCGTCCCGGTGAGCGAGAGGCGGGTTTTGACGGCACAGGACGAGAGCTGGGCGCGGACGGCGTCCATCGGCCGGTTGAGATCGACCGCCACGACATCGCCGCCGAGGATGTCGCCCGTGGCCTCCGGAAGATATTTGTGCGGGTCGGTCTCGAGCTGTTCGAGGAACACGCCGTCGGGCGTGATCTTCGCCCTGATCTGGCGGTCGGCGCTGCACGAGACGCCGATGCCGACCGGCAGGCTGGCACCATGGCGGGGCAACCGGATCACCCGCACGTCGTGGCAGAAATACTTGCCACCGAACTGCGCGCCGATGCCGATCTTCCGGGTAAGCGCGAGTACCTGCTCTTCCATGTTCAGGTCGCGGATGGCATGCCCTGCCTTGCTGCCGGTCGCGGGCAGGCCGTCGAGCCACTTCGTCGAGGCGAGCTTCACGGTCTTGAGCGTCGTCTCGGCGCTCGTGCCGCCGATCACGATGGCGAGGTGGTAGGGTGGGCAGGCCGACGTGCCGAGCGTCTTGATCTTGGTCTCGAGCCAGGGGAGCAGCTTCTCGGGCGAAAGCAACGCTCGCGTCTCCTGGAACAGGAACGACTTGTTCGCGGACCCGCCGCCCTTGGCCACGAACATCATGTGGAATTCGTCGGCGTGGTCCTCGCCGGGGCTCGCGTAGATGTCGAACTGCACCGGCAGGTTGTTGCCGGTGTTGACCTCCTCGAACATCGAAAGCGGCGCCATCTGCGAGTAGCGTAGATTGGTCTCCGTGTACGTGCGGTGGACGCCGTAGGACAGCGCCTCTTCCTCGTCGCCCTCGATCCAGACACGCTGGCCCTTCTTGCCGAACACGATCGCGGTGCCCGTGTCCTGGCACATCGGCAGCACGCCACCCGCGGCGATGTTGGCGTTCTTCAGCAGATCGAGTGCGACGAACCGGTCATTCGGCGACGCCTCGGGGTCGTCGAGGATGAGGCGGAGCTGCGAGAGATGAGCGGGCCGCAGCAGATGCGAGACATCGTGGAACGCTTGAAACGCCAGCGCCGTCAGCGCCTCCGGCTGCACCCTCAGCACGCGCCGTCCGTCGCAGCTCGAGGTTGTGACGCCAGCGATGTCGAGCTCGCGCCACGGCGTGGGATCGGGGCCGAGCGGGAACATCGGCGCATAGAGAAAGCCCGTGGGCCGCTGCATCGGGGCGTTCATGGCGGGTTCTTTCAGCTCTCGCGGGGGGGCGTACGGCGGCGGAACGCGTCGAGGCTGACGACCTGCGGCTCCTCCTCTGTTGTTGCCGCTTCTTCGGATTGGTCCGCGATCTCCGTTTCCGGCACGGGTGCGGGTGCGGGTGCGGGCAGCGCGGATGGTGGCTGGGCCGAAATTTCCGGGATCGGCGGCGTGAAATGGAGGTCGAAGCCGATATGGGGGTCGACGAAGCGTGTCACGGCGGCGAACGGGATCCGCAAGGTGGAGGGGACGCCGCCGAAGGAGAGGCCGACCGTGACGACCCGCTTGTCCTCATCCACGGTCAGATCCCAGAACTGGTGCTGCAGGACGATCGTGATCTCCTGCGGGTACTGCGCGCGCAGCCGGTCGGGGATGACCACGCCCGGAAAGTCGGTCCGGAACGTGATGTAGAAATGATGCTCGCCCGGGAGGCCCTTGGCCGCGGCGTAGGCCAGCGCGCGCACAAGGACGTGCCGCAACGCCTCCTCGGTCCATTGCTCATAGGGCAGCAGGCTTTGCGGCCGCGGCCCTTTCCCGTCGCTCATTCGGTCCTCTCCGGTCGATGCGCGTCATCTAGCGCCGGAGCGGTGTCGGGAAAAGAGAGGCGGTCTCGACGGCTGAGCCTCTGTGAGGAAACGGTTCGCGCTTCATGCTGGGGCGAATCGCTGTCGTCATCGACCCACCAGCCCATCCTGTCGTGCGGCCATCGTTCAGGGTCGGCAGGGGAGTCCAATGCTCCGGGTGCTCCTTGACCGGCCAAGCCAGCCTGCCAAAATCGACGCAGTTTTGGCGGCCTCTGCGCTCGCCGTTGCTGCCCGTGCGGGGTCGCGAGAGGCAGGGAGGTGACCATGGACGAACCATCGCGGCGGAATATTCTGACGCTTGGTACGGCGGCGGGTTTGGCCGGTCTCGCCTCACCGGTGCTTGCCGCGTCGTTCGGCAACCCTGACGAGCCGCCTCAGGGTGTCGTGAACGCCCAGCAGAACCCGCGTGGCGTGGTTGACCCAGGGCCGCAGAATCCGGCGATTACCGGGCAATTTCCTGCGGCGTACACCCCGCCCCCGACCGATGTCGGGGACCTTCCGCAGTTCTGGGCCTCGTTCAACAATGCGCCGAGGCGCATCCAGAACGGCGGCTGGGCCCGCCAGGTCACGCAGCCCGACTTTCAGATCGCGGAGCAGATTTCCGGAGTGAACATGCGCCTCGACGCCGGAGGCATCCGGGAGTTGCACTGGCATCAGGCCGCCGAGTGGGCCTTCATGAGCTACGGCAATTGTCGCATCACAGTGCTCGACCCTTCCGGGCGGCCTTACGTCGCGGATGTGAAAGAAGGCGATCTTTGGTATTTCCCCGCCGGATACCCCCACTCGCTGCAAGGGCTTGGGCCGGACGGATGCGAATTCATCCTCGCGTTCGACGACGGCAAACAATCAGAGTTCAGCACCTTGCTCGTCACCGATTGGATCGCGCGCACACCGCCAGACATCCTGGCCGAGAATTTCGGAGTCCCTGCCGAGACATTCAGCAAGATCTTCACCCACAACCTTTGGATCTTTCAGGGCAGCGTCCCTGGCCCGCTTGCGGCCGATCAGGACGCAGTCAAGAGCGCGAACGGGCCTCCTCCAAATCCGTTCACCTACTCGCTCGGAAGCGGACCGATCGCCCGGCAGACCAAGGGCGGCACGGTCCAGATTGCCGACAGCCACAATTTCAAGGCTTCGACGACCGTTGCAGTCGCGATGGTCACAGTGCATCCAGGGGGAATGCGGGAGATGCACTGGCATCCCAATGCGGACGAGTGGCAGTACTATGTCAAAGGGTCTGCGCAGATGACCGTGTTCAACACC
>DATAPS010000204.1:0-6689 GCA_036265085.1 Acetobacteraceae bacterium
CCTCACCCCCGATTTCCTCAATCAGGCCGGACGCGTGCTGTGGGGTGACGGGCAAACACGGATCAGCTTCGACATCAGCCAGGAAATCTACACACCTGCGGACACCCAGGTCCTCAACCCGCCCCCCAACGATCGCCCCTATGCCGGCGTGCTGCTCGGAAATTTCGGTCTCGTCACCGACACCACGAACGCCCGCAGCACGATCGCTGTCAGCCTAGGCGTGGTCGGCCCCTGGGCATTGGCCGAGCAGGTACAGAATGGCTTCCACGACATCATTGGCCAGGACCATGCCAACGGCTGGCACTTCCAGATCCACAACCAGTTCGCCTTCGAAGCGGTCAGCGCGCGCACCTGGCGGATTCCGCTGACCAATTTCCGCGGGTTGGACGTGGACGCGCTACCGGAGCTGGATGCCGGCCTCGGGGACCTGCGGATCTATGCCGAGGCCGGCGGCGTGGTCCGCATCGGCCAGGGCCTGGACAGCGATTTCGGAGTCGCGCGCGTGCGGCCCGGCATGTCTGGCGGCGACGCGTTCAAGCCGACGCGCCCGTTGGTCTGGTACGTGTTCGCCGGCGGTGACGGGCGGGCGGTCGCCTACGACATTACGCTGAATGGCAACCCATTCCAGAACAGCCGCAGCGTGTCGCTGACGCCGCTGATCGGGGAGGTCGAGTTCGGCGTGGCGCTGATGGCGTTCGGCACGCGGCTCACCTACACGCAGGTGCTGCAGACGAAGGAGTTCCAGCACCAGAAGAGCGGCCTGCATCAGTTCGGGTCGTTCGCGCTGTCGGTCCGGTTCTGATGCGCATCGGGGTCATCGCGCCGGGCATGATGGGCGCCGCAATCGCGCAGCGCCTGCACGCGCACGGCGCCGTCGTCGCGGTCACGCTCGAGGGCCGCAGCGAAGCGAGTGCCGTCCGGGCTGCCGGCCTCGCGCGGCAGCCGAGCGAGCGAGCGCTCGCCGGCTGGGCGGATGTGGTGCTCTCGATCCTGCCGCCCGGCGAGGCGCTGGGGTTGGCCGAGCGGCTCGCGCCGATGCTGCGGCCGCGCGGGACCGGCGTGATCTTTGCCGACTGCAATGCCGTCAGCCCCGCGACCGTGTGCGACATCGCGGCCGCGCTGCCCGGCGTGAGTTTCGCCGATATCGGCATCATCGGCGGGCCGCCGCGCGGTGAGGACGCCGGGCCGCGGCTCTATGCTTCGGGCGACGGAGCGGCGGTGCTCGGTCGGTTGCAGGCACACGGTATCGATGTCAGGCCGATCGCGGGCGGGATCGGCGCAGCCTCGGCCCTGAAGATGAGCTACGCCGGCATCACCAAGGGCCTCACCGCAATCGGGAGCGCGATGGCGCTCGGCGCGGCGCAGGCGGGCGCTGCGGCCGCGCTGCGCGCGGAACTAGCGGCGAGCCAGCCGGAGGTGCTGCGCTATCTCCAGCGCAGCGTCCCCGACATGTTCGGTAAGGCCTATCGCTGGGTCGCGGAGATGGAGGAGATCGCGGCGTTTCTCGGCGAGACACCGGCTGCGAAGATCTATGAAGGCGCTGCCGGCCTGTACGACGCGATTGCCGTTGACCACGACATGCCGGCCGACGATGGTCCCGTGGCGCGGCTGCGCGAGTTCTATCGCCGCGCCTGAATACGCGTCTCCGGAGCGGCGCGAGGCGTGGAGGGACGGCGCGAGTCATAGACTCCGCACCGAATCGAGCAACGGGTGATCCATCGATGCCGACGAACACTCCCATTGAACCGACGGCCACACCCGAGCACGCGCGGCTCGATCAAGCGCGGGATCACGGTACGCCATGGAGGCTCTGGGGGCCGTATCTCAGCGAGCGACAGTGGGGAACGGTCAGGGAAGACTACAGCGCCAATGGCGATGCGTGGAACTATCTGTCGCACGATCAGGCAAGATCTCGCGCCTACCACTGGGGCGAGGACGGCATCGCCGGCATCAGCGACGAGAAGCAGCGCCTATGCTTCGCCCTGGCGCTGTGGAACGGCAAGGATCCGATCCTCAAAGAACGAATGTTCGGGCTGACGAACAGCGAAGGCAACCACGGCGAGGACGTTAAGGAATACTATTTCTACCTCGATTCGACGCCCACGCACTCATATATGAAGTTGCTCTACAAATATCCGCAGAGCGCCTATCCCTACAGGGGCCTGATTGACACGAACGCGCGCCGCGGCCTTGCGGGCATGGAATACGAGCTGCTCGATACCGGCGTGTTCGACGAGAACCGCTATTTTGATGTGTTCGTCGAATACGCGAAGAATTCACCGACCGACATCCTGATCCGGATCAGCGTCTGCAATCGAGGGCCTGAAGCCGCCCAAGTGCATGTGCTGCCGACGCTCTGGTTTCGCAATCTCTGGTCGTGGTGGCCGGAGTCACCCAAACCCTCCCTCAGTGAGCGTCGGATGACGGCGGGTCTCGCCGCCGTCGAGGCGACGGGGGCGGATATCGGCGCATACGTTCTGTACTGCGAAGGAACGCCGCCTTTGCTGTTCACGGAGAACGAGACGAATAACGAGCGGCTGTTCGGCTCGCCCAACCCCCAACCATACGTGAAGGACGGCATCAACGACTTCGTCGTCTCGGGCAGAGCGCAGGCGGTCAATCCCGATCGGACCGGGACCAAAGCGGCCGCGCACTACCAGCTGAACGTCGGCCCAGGACAGACGGCTGTCGTCCGGCTCCGGATTGCCGACGCCGCATGGGGCGAAGGCGATCCGTTTGGCGGAGGCTTCGAGAATACGATGACATTGCGCCGCCGAGAGGCGGACGCGTTCTATCGCGCGACCACTCCGCCACGTGTCGGCGAGGATGCCGCCGCTGTGATGCGGCAGGCGTTGGCCGGTATGCTCTGGAGCAAGCAATACTACTTCTTCGACCTCACCAAATGGCTGTCGGAGCACGGCGTCGATCCGATCAGGGGCGGGAGAGGGGCGCGGAATCGCGAGTGGTCCCACATGGTGAATGACCAGGTCATCTCCATGCCCGACAAGTGGGAGTATCCTTGGTATGCTGCTTGGGACCTGGCGTTTCACACGATCGCGCTTTCGACGGTCGACGTCGACTTCGCCAAGCAGCAGCTCGATCTGATGCTCCAATCCTTCTACTTGCATCCCACCGGGCAGATGCCTGCCTACGAATGGAATTTCAGTGACGTCAACCCGCCTGTTCACGCCTGGGCGACAATCTTTCTCCACCGCACGGAACAGGCGCTCGGGCGCAAGACCGATTTCGCCTTCCTTGCACGCTCGTTCAGCAAGCTCGCGCTGAATTTCACGTGGTGGACAAACCGCAAGGATCGTTTCGGCAAGAACCTCTACGAGGGTGGCTTCCTCGGCCTCGACAACATCGGCGTGTTCGATCGCAGCGCGCCATTGCCGACAGGAGGATATCTCGAACAGGCGGACGGGACCGCCTGGATGGCACTCTTCTGCCAGAACATGCTCGAGATCGGTGTGGCGTTGACTGCGGAGTATCCGGTCTACGAAGATATGGCGACGAAGTTCGTCGAACAGTTCCTCTGGATCGGGCGCGCGATGAACGGCACGGGACCGGACGGAATGTGGGATGAGGAGGACGGGTTCTACTACGACGTTCTCCGGCTTCCCGATGGTCGGGCGACGCGATTGAAGGTCCGCTCCATGGTGGGGCTGCTTCCGATCTGCGCGATTACCGTCGTGGAACCATCGCAGCGGGAGCGGGTTCCGGGCTTGTTGAAGCTCTTCATGGAACGGCTGCGGCGCATGCCGGACCTGCTCGACAGCATCCATCCGACGGGGCCGGAGCATCTGGGTGTCGGCGAACGTGGCATCCTCGGCCTCGTGAACCAGGAACGCCTGCGCCGGATCCTTTCGCGGATGCTCGATGAGGAGGAGTTCCTCGGCCCGCATGGCATCCGTGCCCTGTCGCGCTTCCACGACAAGCATCCCTATGAGTTCTCCGTGGACGGCCAAGTGTACCGCGTGAACTATCTTCCGGCTGAGTCCGACACCGGCATGTTCGGCGGCAATTCGAATTGGCGCGGGCCGGTCTGGATGCCGGTGAATGCCCTGCTGATCCGCGCACTGCTTTCGTATTACTCTTACTACGGCGACGGCTTTAAGGTGGAGTGCCCGACTGGCTCAGGGAAATGGATGAACCTCTTCGAGGTCAGCCGAGAGATCGCCAACCGGCTGATCGGCATCTTCCTCCGCGACGAAGCGGGGAGGAGACCGGTCTACGGCGGATCGGAGAAATTCCAAACCGATCCGTATTGGCGCGATTGCCTGTTGTTCTTCGAATATTTTCATGGTGACAATGGCGCGGGTATCGGCGCGAGTCATCAGACCGGGTGGACCGGGGTTGTTGCGAAGCTGATCGAGCTCTTCGGCCGCCTGGACGGCGACGCTCTCTTGGCAGGCGGAAAGAGGGAGGCGTTCAGCCGGGATAGCCAAGGCCCCGCTGTCGCATGAGTTGATCTCGGCGCCGAAGTCAGCGCGCTGACTTTTCGGTGGTGCTGCAGCACCGGAACGCAAAGCCCGACGGCGGCATCGCCGCGAATTGCGCGTTACGAGGCGGCCAGCTTCCGTATACGTCGGCGTTGGTGTTCAACGCCTTGGGCGCCCGGGGCGGCACCGGCAAGCCCATCCAGCGCGCCATCACGAGCTGCCGGTACGGCTCCGCAAGGTCCGGCGTCTGCGAGTGATAGGCGCCCGCTGCGCTGTCCCACGAGCCGAGCGCGACGTAGAGCTCGCGCAGGAAGTGCCCGCCATAGGCGACGTTGTTGCGCGGCTCGAACGCGTCGTCCAGCGATGCGAAAGCGTTCGGGTGCCACATCAGATTGACTTGCACGCAGCCGACGTCGATCGACTTGACGCCCTGGGCGAGCAGGGCCTGTGTCGCTGCGACCGCCTCGTCCTTCGTCTGGAACATGCGGTCCTCCCCGGCGACGTCGATGATCCATGGCCAGTGTCCACTCTCGACCGTGCCGATCGCGTGCAGCAAGCCCTTCGGGATGCCGAGCTTCGCCTCGGTCGCGGTGATCGCGGCGTCGCAGAGCCCGGACGGCGTGGTCGGAGCCGGAGGTCGCTGAATGCTGCGGGCGGATGCCGTCTGGACGGTCAATAGGATCGCGACAATGGCGAGCAACGACCGCATTCCGACATCTCCGCAAACGTGACGGCCGCGCACCATGTCCTCGACCGCGCTCCGAGTCGACCCGTATCGGATTAACAGACCGTGAGCGACCTCTCGTTGATGCGGACTCGGCAGGTATGGCAGACACCGCGGATGATCACGCGTCGCCTCGCCTGCGCAGGCGCCCTGGCTCTGGCTGCCGGTGGCGCGCGCGCGCAATCGACACCGCCCTATCCGCCCTATGTGCCGCCGCCCGGGGCGGATGGCAGCTTCGCTCGCTACGTCGAAGGCGTGAAGGCGGAAGCGCGGCGGCGCGGCATGTCGTCGGCGATGCTGGAGCGCGCCTATGCGGGCGTACAGATCAATCCCAAGGTCATCGACCTCGATCGTCATCAACCGGAATCGACGTTGACCTGGGCGCAGTATCGCGCCCGCATCGTCTCCGACACCCGCGTCGCCCGCGGCCGCCCGCTCTACGCACAAAATCGGGCACTGATCCACGAAGTCGGCGAACGCTATGGCGTGGGGGCGGGTGTCCTGATGGGGATCTGGGGGATCGAGAGCGATTTCGGCCGGCTCATGGGCGATATGAACGTCATCGAAGCGCTCACGACCCTCGCGTGGGATGGGCGGCGCGAAAAATTCTTCCGCAGCGAGCTCATGGACGCACTCCGCATCCTCGATCGCGGCGATGTGGCGCCGGAACGAATGACCGGGAGCTGGGCGGGGGCGATGGGTCAGACTCAGTTCATGCCCGACAGCTTCCTGCAATACGCGGTCGACTATTCCGGCGACGGCCGGCGCGACATCTGGACCAATCTGGGCGACGTCTTCGCATCCACCGCCAATTGCCTCGCCCGCACCGGCTGGCGCGCAGGCCTGCCCTGGGGCGTGCCGGTCGTGCTTCCGCCCGGATTCGACGCAGCGCAAACGGGTCGGCAGGCGCGCCGGCCGGTCGGCATGTGGGCGCGGCTCGGCGTACAGCGCGCACGCGGAGGCAGTCTCGGCCCGGAGGGGACGAACGCGGCGATCATCCTGCCCGGCCACAGTGTGGACGAGGCCTATCTCGTCTATGCCTCGAACTATCAAGCGATCCGCAGCTACAACCCGTCCGATTTTTACTGCGTTTCCGTTGGCTTGCTCGGCGATGTGGTGACGGCGTGAGAGCGTTCGCGGCCGCCTTGCTCGCGCCCCTGCTCGCGGTCGGTTCCTGCGCGCGCGCGCCGCCGGCTCCGCCGGCCGTGGTGCACTACACGCTTGGCGTCCCGTACGAGACCGGCGGCGTCTGGCAGTATCCGCGCGCGGATTTCTCCCTCGATACCACGGGCTTGGCCACCGTTGCTGCCTCGACGCATAAGCCGTCGACGGCGGATGGCGAGCGCTACGACGCGACCGCCATGGCGGCGGGGCACCGCACTCTTCAATTGCCCGCCATCGCGCGCCTCACCGACCTCGACACCGGCCTCTCCGCCCTGGTCCGCCTGAACGATCGCGGGCCGGTGTCGCCGAAGCGACTGGTCGAGGTCACGCCGAGAGTTGCGCAATTGCTGCAGATTCAG
>DATAPS010000205.1:0-7944 GCA_036265085.1 Acetobacteraceae bacterium
GTCCCTCCGGCGACAGCGTGCGCGCGAACGGCGCGCTCTCGATGACCGCGCGGAACATCTCCGGCGACAGATCCAGTCCCTCTGCCACGTCCCATTCATGGCCGGGCCGGATCCGCATCACCTCGCGGAAGCCCTCCATCTGGTCGCGGGTCATCATGCCCGAGTGGTTGTCCTTGTGCCCGGCGAACGGCAGGCCCATGCCTTTGATCGTATAGGCGATGAAGCAGGTCGGCTGGTCGCCCTCGGCGTCCGCCTGGCGGAAGCTCTCGATGAGGTAGTCCACGTCATGGCCGCCGAGATTGGTCATCAGCGCGGCGAGTTCGTCGTCGCTGAGCGGATCGATGATCGCGCGCACACCCGCCGAGCGGCCGAGATCGGCCAGCACCGCCTGGCGCCACGCCGCCCCGCCCTGGAACGTCAGCGCGGAATAGAGGCTGTTCGGGCAGTCGTCGATCCAGCGCCGCAGATCCTCGCCGCCGGGCCGAAGAAAGGCCGCCTGCAGCTTCCGTCCATATTTCATCGTGACCGCGTTCCAGCCCATGTCGCGGAACAGGCCCTCGATCCGGCCGAACAGCCGGTCCGGCACTACGCTGTCGAGACTCTGGCGGTTGTAGTCGACGATCCACCAGACGTTGCGGACGTCGTGCTTCCAGCCTTCGAGCAGCGCCTCGTAAATGTTCCCCTCGTCGAGCTCGGCGTCGCCGGCAAGCGCGATGCAGCGGCCCTGCGGCAGATCGGCGCCGAGCTTACGCAGACGCACGTAGTCGCCGATCAGGGAGGAAAAGCTGGTCAGCGCCACCCCCAAACCGACCGATCCGGTCGAGAAATCGACTTCCGGGCCATCCTTCACCCGGCTCGGGTACGACTGGATGCCGCCGTAGGCGCGCAGCGTCGGCAGCTTCTCGAGCGCCTGCCGGCCGAACAGGTAGTTGATGGCGTGAAACACCGGCCCGGCGTGCGGCTTGACCGCGACGCGGTCCTGTGGCCGCAGCACCTCGAAATAGAGCGCGGTCATCACGGAAACGATCGAGGCGCACGAGGCCTGATGGCCGCCGACCTTCAGGCCGTCGCGGTTGGGCCGGATGTGATTGGCGTGATGGATCATCCACGACGACAGCCAGAGCAGCTTGCGCTCGATCTGGTGCAGCAACGCGAGGCGCTCGTTCGGATCGCCCCGCGCAAGCAGCGTCGAGATCTCGTTCATCCACCCCATCCCCGCGCCAGCCGGCGCACCGTCGTCGACGCCGTCCGGCGCCCCTCGCCCGCGTAGGCCTCGTGGTTCCCCTCGATCTGCGCGGGATCGTAGAGGTAGTTGACCATCATCCCCGCACTCTCGCGCAGCCCTTTATCGGACGTGTCCGCGAGCATGTTGATCCGCTCCACCCTCGCCCCGTTGGACAGGTGGAAATGCGCGACCGGGTCGAGCGCCCGCTTTCCGCGGCCCTCGGATAGCAGATAGCGCGCGCACAGCCGCGCCAGCACCGGCTCGGCCGCCCGAGTCATCGGCGCGTCCCGCCACCAGCCGCGATACGCCAGGATCGCCGCGAGCGCCTGCGTGCCGGTTTCGGGTGCGGGTCCGCCGATCGGCGCGGCGGTACGCAGGCTGGCGCCCTCCTCCTCGGACAGCAGTGCCGGCGCATTCGCGGCCGACAGCTTCTCGTCGAGCCAGCGGCGGAAATTCGGGATCGGAGAAAGCGTCGCGAAGACTTTGATATTGCGATATTCCTGACCAATCAAATCGACCACGCGCTTGATCAGCGAATTGCCGAAGCTGATCCCGGCGAGGCCGTCCTGGCAGTTGCTGATCGAGTAGAAGATCGCCGTATCCGCCGCCCTCGGGTCGAGCACCGGCGCGCGGGTATCGAGCAGCTTCTGGATGCTGCTCGCCAGGCCGGCGACGAGCGCCACTTCCACGAAGATCAGCGGCTCGCCCGGCATGCTCGGATGGAAAAAGGCGTAGCAGCGGCGGTCGCTGTCGAGCCGGTCCTTGAGGTCGCGCCAGGAGCGGACGTGGTGGACCGCCTCGTAGCCCACGAGCTTTTCGAGCAGAGCGGCCGGGCTCGACCAGTCGAGCCGTGCGAGTTCGAGGAAGCCCATGTCGAACCAGCTCGCAAGCAGGCTTCGCATGTCGCTTTCGAGCGCCATCAGCAGCGGCTCCGGCCCATCCTCCCCGCGCGTCACCGAAAGCAGGAAGCCGCGCAAGTCGACGATGAACTTCATGCCGTCGGGGATGGTCGTGAACTGCATCAAAAGCCGCATGCGCGGCGGCTCGAGCGCGCGGCGGAGCGCGCTCGTGGCGGCCGCCCGTTCCGCCGGATCCTGCGCCTCACCGACCACCTCGTACGCCTTTGCGACGACGGCCGGGTCCGAATCGAACGTTGCGAGGGTGCGCAGAAAGTCGATACGTCCTGCCTTGTCGAGCGCGAGATAGGTCTGCGCGAGCTTTGCCGCCCGATAGCGGGCCGACACCTCGCCGCCCCGTCCTTCGAGACAGGCGCGGATCTGCGCAGCGATGCTGTCATCCTCGTCGCGGGAGGGCGACCCGGCGACATCCCGCCAGGCGCTGGTGATACGACGGATCGCGCGGTCGAATAGGCCAGGTGCGGCGACGTCGCTCATGGGGACTCCTCGCTGCACACCAATAGCTGCACACTAATATAAGGCGTGATGACCTATAAGTCGCGATGGCCGCTGTCGCGTCTGGCTTGAGGGATTCGCGTCGGCAGATCCTCAGCGATCAGTCCTTCGCCCGTGAGTACCGCCGCGCGCCCGTGCAGCCACGCCCCCGCGCACGCCGCTTCCCAGGGCTCCATGCCTTGCCCGAGCAATCCGCCGATCACCCCGGCGAGCACGTCGCCCGCGCCGGCCGTAGCGAGCGTGGCGGGCGCGTTGTCGTTGATCGCCGCGCGGCCGTCCGGGGCGGCTACGATGGTGTCGTTGCCCTTGAGCAGCACGACTGCCCCAGTCCGCACCGCCGCGGCTCGCGCAGCGGCGAGGCGGTCCTCGCCGGCGGGGCCGAATACGCGCGCGAACTCTCCGGCATGGGGCGTGATGACGCTTGCCCCCCGCAGCCGCTCGGGCGCCCCCGCGCAGAGCGTCAGCGCGTCGGCATCCACGACGATCCGCCGGCCGGACGCGAGCAGGATCGGCAATGCGAGCGCCGCCCCGGCCGCCCCAAGGCCGGGGCCGCAGACCCAGGCATTGCGGCGTCCGTCCTCGATCAGCACCCCGAGCGGACGCGCATCCACGATCACGCCGGGATCCCCGGCACGGTAGACGTCCGCCCCGTCCTCCGCGGCGATCGTCACCATCCCCGCCCCGGCCTGCCGCGCCGCCATGGCAGCAAGCCGCGCGGCGCCGGTCATTGCGGGTCCGCCCAAAACCGTTACATGCCCGCGCGTGTATTTGTGCGCCTCCGGCCCGAGCGTCGGCAGCCGCCATAGTTCCGGACCGTTGCGGAACGTCTTCGGCTGGATTTCGGCGAGCACGCGGGAGGGGATGCCGATATCGGCGAGCACTGTTTCGCCGCAGAGCGTGCGGCCCGGCAACAGCAGATGCCCGGGCTTGCGGCGGAAGAATGTCACGGTCAGCTCGCACCGCGGCGCGAAGCCGCGCACCACGCCGTTCGCCCCATCCACGCCGCTCGGCACATCGATCGCGACCAAGCGGCGCGCGGCGCCGAGCACCGCGGCGACCGGGCGATCGAGGCCGCGCGACAGACCCGCCCCGAACACGGCATCGACCACGAGATCGGCGCTCGCAGCCGTCGCCTCCGCGAACGCAGCAGCAGGCCCGTGCCATGCCGCGGCCGCCCAGACGGCGTCGCCGTGTGGTGCGGAAAGCGCGGCGACGCGGACCGGCCATCCGTTGCGTTGTAGCAATCTCGACACGACATAACCATCGCCTCCGTTGTTCCCGGGCCCGCACAGCACGGCCACCCGACAGGGCGGGTAGCGGGCGAGAATCGCGCGGGCCACGGCGCGGCCGGCGTTCTGCATCAACACCGTGCCGGGAACGCCGCTTGCAATCGTCAGCCGGTCGGCGGCGGCCATTTCCTGTGGCGTCAGCAAGGCGGAAGCGTCGTGCATGGCGCGATGCTGCCACCGCGCCGGCGATGGGCAAAGCACGCCGACCGGTTACACTCGCTCATCTGGTGGGAGTACGACTCGGATGGCGGTGATTCTGACGGTCGCTCAGCAGAAGGGCGGCGCGGGCAAGACGACACTGGCCGCCAATCTCGCGGCGGCGCTTGCGGGGGAGTGGCGCGTAGCCCTGATCGACATCGATCCGCAGCGCAGCTTGGGACGATGGCATGCGCTGCGCGGCGCGCGGGCGGATGCGGCGAAGATCGACTTCGTCGACGTCTCGGGATGGCGGCTGTCGGGCGAGATCGACAAGCTGCGCCGCTCGCACGACCTGCTGATCGTCGACAGTCCGCCGCAGATCGAGACCGACGCCAAGCTCGCGATCCGCGGCGCCGATCTGGTGCTCGTCCCCGTGCAGCCGAGCCCGCCCGACCTCTGGGCAACGGAGGCGACGCTGAAGCTCGCCGCGGCAGAGGGGCGGCGCGCCTGCATTGTGCTCAACCGCGCCCCGGCGAGCGGCAAGCTGCGTACCGTGGTCGAAGGTGAGATCGCGGCCCGCGGCTATCCGATCATGACCGCGGTTCTGGGCAACCGGATCGGCTTCGCCGCCGCATTTGCGAACGGGCTCGGCATCAGCGAAACCGCCCCCAAATCCGTCGCAGCCCGTGAGTTCGCCGGCTTCGTGGCCGAGCTGAAAGAGAAGCTGGCATGATCGCGTCTGTCCTGCTGGTCCTGCATTTGCTCGGGGCGGTGATCTGGGTCGGCGGGATGTTTTTCGCGCTCCTCGTGCTGCGCCCGAGCCTCGTGGTGCTGCAACCGCCTGAGAGGCTCGCGCTGCACGGTCAGGTTTTCACACGATTTTTCCGCGTCGTCTGGCACGTCATGCCGATCATGCTGTTGACCGGCTACGCGATGGTGTTCGCGGTCTATGGCGGGTTCGCCAATGTCGGATGGAACGTGAACGTGATGAACGCGACCGGGCTCGTGATGTCCGCGATCTTTGTGTTCATCGCGCTGGTGCCGTTCCGGGCACTGCGAACAGCAATGGCGGCCGGAAATGCGCCGGCCGCCGCGGGCGCTGCTGCGCGGATCCGCAGCTTGATCGGGGTGAACCTGTTGCTCGGACTGATCACGGCGGCGATCGCGGGCTGGAAGTAGCGCCGACGCACACCCGCGCGCTTTCCTATATAGCCGCGCATGAAGCTGAATCCCTGGGCGCCACCGCGCGTCCGCGTCCTGCGCCTGCACGGCATTCTCGGCCAGCGTGGCGCGCTCAACATCGAAGCGATCGGCCCGCTGGTCGACCGCGCCTTCCGCGGCATCCGCAAGGGCGACACGGTGCTGCTCGACATCGACAGCCGTGGCGGCTCGCCGGTGCAGTCCGAGCTGATCGCGACCCGCATCCGCCGCCGCGCCGAGGACACCGGCGCGAAGGTCCGCGCGGTGATCGGCGAGGTCGGCGCGTCCGGCGGCTACTGGCTCGCGTGTGCCGCCGACGAGATCGTCGCGCATCCGCTCAGCATCGTCGGCTCGATCGGTGTGATCGGCGGCGGCTTCGGGCTGCATGACGCCATCGCGCGCATCGGCGTCGAGCGGCGCGTGTACACCGCTGGCAAGAACAAGGCGCGGCTCGACCCGTTCAGCCCGGAGCGGCCGGAGGACGTCGCGTTCACGCGCAAGCTGCTCGACGAGCTGCATGACCGGTTCAAGGAATGGGTACGCACGCGCCGGGGCGCGCGCCTGAGCGCACCGGAAACCGATGTCTTCGACGGCAGCTGGATGCTCGGCGAGAAGGCACTTGCCGCGGGGCTGGTCGATCGGCTCGGCGACCTGGAGGCCGAGGTGAAGGAGGTCGGCGGCAAGCGGGCGAAGCCGATGGTGATCCGGCAGCGGCGGAAAAGGCTGCTGGCACGGTTGCCGTGGCTGGCGGCCGAAGCGGCGATCGATGTGCTTGAAGAGCGGATGACGGGACCGACGGCGCGGTTCTGATCGTCACGGTGACGGGATGACCGGCGCCTTGATGTCGCGCTCGCCGGCGCTGGCGGTCTCGTCCCAGCCGCGCAACCAATCTTCGCGTTCGCCGGCGCCGGGTGGATAGGGACAGTCGTCCCGGGGCACGCCTTGCCGGAATGAATCCACGCCTTCGTCATAGACGCTGGTCGGCAGGTCCGGCTCGTCCGTCATCCCGGCGGCTCCTGACTTGCATGGTCCCGCAAGAGCTGGCGTTCGCGCACCTGCTCGTCGGTCAGGCGCGCATCGTAGACCGAGCGGGGTTCGATGGTGCGAGCGATCAGCGTGGCCATGGCGACGATCAGCAGCAGCGGCACGATCGCGATCCGCGCGTAGCCCGTGAGCTCCATCACCAGCACGAGGGTGGAGACCGGCCCCTGTGTGGTGGCGGACAACATCGCGGCCGCGCCGAGCAGCGCGCAAAGTCCCAGCGGCGCGCCGGGCCACAGCCACGACAACGGCAGCCCCAGAGCTCCGCCCAACAACGAGCCGAAAGCGAGCGAGGGTGTGAACAGGCCGCCCGGCGCGCCGCTGCCGAGGCACGACACCGTTGCCAGCGGCCGGAGAAACGCCAGCGCGATCAGGAGCAGTGGAGCGACCTGGCCGTTGAACGCAAGCTCCGACACGTCGCGCCCATTCCCGAGCAGTTGCGGGAACGGGATCGACATGGCGCCCAGCACGCCGAGCACGCCAACCGGCGCCACGAGCCGGCGCCAGCCTTTCGCCCTGTGGCGATCGGCCCAGGCGACCGCACGGACATAAACGACTGAGACCAGGCCGATGATGGGTCCGGCCAGCAGCGTCCAGGCGATCACGGGGACCGGCCCGTGGAAGGCCGGGATCTTGTAGAGCGGCGCGTCGGGAAGGAAGACCCACGATACTTCGGTCGCGACCAGCGTCGTGACGAGCGCGGGAAGCACGAACCGCAACGCGAGCGCGCCCCGCAGGACCTCCACCGCAAACAACGCGCCGCCCAGCGGCACGCCATAGGCCGCCGCCATCCCGGCCCCTGCCCCACATGCGACGAGCAGGCGGCGTTGGTCGTCGGAGAGGCGTGCACGGTCCGAAGCGGCATTCGCGATCACCGCGCCGGCCTGCTTCGGTGCGCCCTCGCGCCCGAGCGCCGCACCCATGCCGACGATCACGACCGAGAGGACGGCGCTTCCCAAGGTTCGGATTGCCGGCAAGCGTCCCGCGTAGAACCAGATCGCGGCGGTGATATCGAGGCCGCTGCCGCTGGACCGCTGTGTCAGGACGAACTGCCCCGCGCCGGTCAACAGCCCGGCCGCGAGCAGGATCACCAAATGGCGCCAGGGCGCGGCGGTCGAAGCGACGTGCAGGAGATCGCCGCCGCCGCCCCAGACGAGATGCTGCACCAGCTCGAGCAAGCCTGTGAGCGCTGCCGCCACCAGACCGGTGCCGACGCCCGTCACGACGACCGCGAACCAGAACCCGGCGGCGCCGCGTCTCGCGAGGATCGGGGCGATCATGAGGGCGGGCGCGGTCCTGCCGGATGAGCGTCTCTGGTGACGAGTTCGGCCGGGTTTGTCGACCCTCCGCCTACTCCGCCAGGGACGCGGCCGGCGTCGGCTCGAGCACCAGCCTGGCTTCGACGACCGACGCATCGTGCGGAGTCGCGTGCAGCCCGAATCCGAGATGGCGGACCAAGGCAAGCATCGGCTGGTTCTCGGCGAGCACCTGGCCGATCACTACGCGGGTCCCATGGTTACGGGCCCAATCGAACAGGCGGCGCAGCAGATAGGTCGCGATACCCATGCCCTTTGCGGCAGGTTCGACCACAACCGCAAACTCCCCCTCGTTGGTCTCGCCCTCGCGCACGAGGCGGGCG
>DATAPS010000206.1:0-3381 GCA_036265085.1 Acetobacteraceae bacterium
CCTCGGGAGCGCCAGTGACGCTGCGAGGGCCGCCACCGCGCCGATCCCCGTTGTCACAAGGCCGCGGCGGCTCAATGCCGGCCGTCGCGCCGCCGCACTCTGCACGACCGCGAGCCGCTCGTCGCGCGACTTCGGCGGCGCGAGCAGTGTCCCGATCAGCAGTCCGATGACCACGCCGGAGAGATGCCCGGTGAAGCTGATCTGCGGAGTCGCGACATCGAGCGCGGACTGCAGGACGATCGCGCCGGCGACCCATACGACGCGGACAAGCGTCGCCCGCACGCGGTTGCGCCGCCACGCCCGGATCGCGAACGCGAGCAACGCGCCGATCAGTCCCATGATCGCGCCGGAGGCGCCGACCACGAACTCCGACGGCGATACGTGGAGCGCCGCGAGAGCAACCACCATCGCCATCGAGCCCAAGCCTGCGGCGAGATACACGGCGAGCGTGCGCCAGGACCCGAAGAGTCGCTCTGTCGCGCTGCCGACGACCAGCAAGGACAGCATGTTCACCGCGAGGTGCACCCAGCCGTAATGCAGGAACAGCGCGGCGCCGACCCGCCACCATTCGGTCCGCCCGAGAACCGCCGGCGTCCAGAGGGCGCCAAGCGAGCGGAGCGCGCGCGCATCTTCGCTGCCGCCGCGCAGTACCTCGGCGGCGAATACCACCAGATTTGCCGCGACGAGGATCGCCGTCACCGGCGCGACTCGCGGCCGCCGCGCTGCACGACGCTCTGCGTTACCAGTGATCGTTCGCTCGGCTCCGGCAACAACGCCGCGCTGGTCGTCCGTCAATTCGACTCGGGCCAACGGACGGTCCAGCGCCAAGGCGGCGGCACGCGCGACATCGCGATCACTATTGGCGGTGAGCCGCGTCAGCATCTCGCGCGCTCTCTCGTCGCGCGCAGCGAGTGCGAGCTGCAGTGCCCGCGTCGGCGCACCCAGTTTGCGCAGCGGCCCGCGGAACAAAGCTGCGAGCGGGTCGACCCGGCCGCACGCAGTCAGCAGGTACATCAGCGCGAGTGACGACGCGACGCCACGGCCAGCGTCGTCCGCGCGGACGCCTGCTCCTGAACGTTGCAGGGCGATCATATCCGGCCGCCGATCCAAGGCCGAGAACGCGCGCATGCGGCACAACGTGGCGAGGGCGGGATCGACGCCGTCCCAGCACGTTTCGCGCAGGAAATCGTCCCAGCGGTCCTGTAACCGACGCAGGTGCATGTGGGCCGACAGACGAAGCTCGGTAGGCGTGGCCGGATCCGACCGGAGTGTGTCGAAGCGAGCGATCGCACGGTCGAAGCGCCCGCGCTGCGCGTCTCGGAGTGCGCCGAGGAACCATGCCTGCGAGCGGAATCGGCGATCAGGATGCAGGACGGCCGCGATTATGGCGACCTGTCTTGCCGACTGAAGGTTCTGCGCCAACGCAAGCCGGCCGGCCAAGTCGGCGAGGCCGGTCGGCAGGGCCAAGAAGATGGCCCATGCCGCGGCGACGGCCCAGCCTGCGGCTTCGGGCCAGACGAGCACGAGCGTTCCGGCACCGAAAATGAGCGCGAGCGCCTTCGCGGTCCAGAGCGCGCCACGCTGATTGGCAAGCAGGCTGACTGCCGAGAATAGCGCCAGCCAGAATAGAATGATGTCGATATCCATGCGTGCCGAGTCGGGCTCTGCCTTCGTCTTTAGTCGAGAAGGCCCTTCAGAGTGGTGAAGCTCTGCTCGACGGTCGCGTATGTGGTGTCCAACGTGCGATCGGCACGCGCATATAGAGATTCGCGGCTCGCGAGGATCGCCCGGAGGTCGTCCATCGCGGCGCGGCTCTCGGCCATTGGACGGAGATCGCCTTGCGCGATGACCCGTCGCATATGCACTTCCGGGCTCGCGCGCACCCACACCACCGTACACGCCCTCAGCAGAAGATCGAAGGTGGCAGCCTCCGCGACGATGCCGCCACCCGTGGTCAAGACGAGCGGGGTCTCCGGCGCGAGCAGCCGCTCGAGTGCGTGCCGCTCGAATCGGCGGAAACCGGGCTGGCCGTGGAGCTCGACAATCTCGCCGATGCGCAGCCCCGCCTCGCTCTCGATCTCGCGGTCAAGCTCGAAGAACGGCACACCCCGATCTTCTGCGAGCCGCCGCCCGAGCGTCGATTTGCCGGCGCCTCGCAGGCCGACGAGCGCCACGCGCTGCCTACGCGTATCGGCCGTCGCCGTGAACTGATTGACCAGAAGCGCGCGCGCCTGCTGTGCCTCGGCGGGCGAGAGCCGTGCGAGCGTCGCCCGTAGCAGGGCGGTGTCGTCGCTGTCCGGCTCGAGCAGCGCGGCCGGCGTGATGCCGAGCGCGCGCGCGATCTCCCGAAGCAGGAGCACGGAGACGTTGCCGGCGCCGCCCTCGAGCTGCGCGATATAGCGCTCGGACACGCCGGAGTGCTGCGCGAGCAGCCGCCGTGTCATACCGCGTCGGGCACGCAGCGTGCGCACCCGCTCACCCAAAGCGTTCAGAAAGGCAGCTTTGTCCGTGGTTTCCGCGACGCCGCCCGGCGCGGTGGACAGCCGTCGCGACGCCACGCTCCGCGGCTCCCCTTCGATGTCTGACCGCCGAGGATAGTGCGGCGCCCCGACGGCGGCTACGCCGTGGCACGGCACGCCGAACTGCGCCGGGAACTTCCGCCCGTACAGGCGCCTCTCCACCGAACGAACGGAGAGAAGACGATGCCGACCGCTGTTGACGCCGATGCCTATAAGAAACTCTGGGACATGATCCGGGACGTGCGCGTCGCCATGCTGACCGGCCGCGACGGCGAGCGGCTGCGGAGCCGCCCGATGGTGGCGATGCAGGACTCCTTGGAGGGACAACTGTTCTTCTTCACGCGCGCCGGCTCGCACAAAGTCGGCGAAATGCGCGGCGACGAGGAAGTCGGGCTCAGCTGCGCCGATCCCAAAGGCGAGAATTATGTCTCGCTGTCGGGGACGGCCCATCCGGTCCGCGACCCTGATCTTGTGCGCTCGTTTTGGCGCGAACCGCTCCGTGTCTGGTTCCCGAAGGGAAGGACGACCCGGACATCGCGGTTCTCCGCGTCGACATCTCGCAGGCTGAGTACTGGGATGCGCCGTCGTCGACGATGCTGCACCTGTGGGGCTATGCGAAGGCGGTGACCACGGGCATGCGAAGTTGAACTTGGTCTAGGAGGGCGGGGGAGCGCCTGGCGAAGCCGTTTCAACTTCTGGCGCGAATTGCCTCTTGCACGCCCCTCATTCTGCTCCTATGTTGCGTTGCAGCACGGCGGTTCCGCCGCCCTGCTTTCTTGGACGTTTCCTCCCTAAACTTGGCGGTGCCGCAAGGCGCCGCCATTTTTTTGACTCTGGCGTGGGACCGCTCGAAGGGCGATGA
>DATAPS010000207.1:0-2339 GCA_036265085.1 Acetobacteraceae bacterium
GCCGCCAGGACCGACTGCACCGCCGTATCGATGTTCTTCGCCGTCGCTGCCGGGTCTTGCCCAGAGGTGAACGCGAGATCGAGCTGGTCGATCAGCACCGCGTTGATCTTGCTGAACTGCGGCATCGTCTCGGTCGCCACCATGTGCGCCGGGATCGTCGTCGCCTGCTCGACGAAGACATTCATCGCATCCGACCGCTGCGTGTATTTGACGTCGCCGCTCATCAGCGACTTGCGCACCGGCAGGAACTGTGCGGTGACGCAGAAGTCGCGCATGTTATCGGGGTCCGTCAGGAACTTCAGGAAATCGGCGGCGACCTCCGGGTGCTTGCTGTCGCGGCTGACGGCGACGCAATTGCCGCCGAGATCGGATGCCATCGCCACGTCGCGCGGCATGTACGTGACGTCCCAGCCCCATTTGGTCATGTTCTTCGACAGGAACGGGATCTGCCAGTCGCCCGCGAGCAGCAGACCGATCGTGCCGTTGGCGAACAGGTTCTGCGGCTGCTCAGCGCTCTTGATCGACGTGCTCGGCGGCACGAGCTGATCCTTGAACCAGGACTGCGTCCACGCGATCGTCTCGATGCCCTTCTGATTGCCGAGCGTCGGTGCGCTCAGGTCCTCGTTCAGCAGCGTTCCGCCATGCTGGTACAGGAACGGCAGCCAGCGATACGCCGCCGTCCCCTGCCAGCTCATCGCGAAGCCGTACGGTGCGCCCGCCTTCTCCTTCATCGCGCGGGCGAGCGTGATGAACTCCTGCCAGGTCCAGCTCTTGTCGATGCTCTTCGGCATTTCCGCGCCGAGCTTCTGCAGCCAGTCGCGGTTGACGTAGAGCGCGAAGGTATCGGTGTGGTGCGGCAGTGCGTAGGGCTTACCTTTGTAGTTCACCGCTTTCCAGAACGCCGGCGCGAACCCCTCGGCGGCGCTCGCGTCGACGTATTTGCCGAGATCGACGACGGCGCGGGCGGCGGCATACCGGCCGATCTGCTGATATTGGCAGCGGAACAGGTCCGGCGCCTGCCGGCCGGCGAGCCGCGTGTCGACGTTCTGATAGAGCTGCGCGCCGGTGCCGTTGATCTCGAGCTTGACCTTGACGTTCGGGTGTGCGGCCTCGTAGCGGCTGACGACCGCGTTGAACGCGGCCTCCTCCGCCTGCGCGGCCCACACCGCGAACGTCAACTGCACCTGCTCCTGCGCGCGGGCGCGGCGGACGCCGATGCCGCCGAGCGCGGCCGTGGCGAGGCCCGCCTTGGCAAGCGTGCGCCGCCCGATTCCCAAATGTCCGGTCATGGCTCATCTCCCCACACGTCTCGGCGTGCCTGCCGCGCCATGCGCCTGTTGCGACCGCCGCGTCAAGACAGGCGACGGCACGGGTTTTCGCGCGCGCCGGATGACGCCATATGTCGGCGGGCAGGAGAACAGCCATGGACAGGACGAACTTCGACACGGGCGATGCGCCGGGAGATCTCGGCCATGCCGGCGCCGTCGTGGACAAGGCGATCGAGTTCATGGTGGGCCAGAACATCAGCTCGCTCTCGATCGCCTCGGCGCTGCTGGGGGGCGCGCTCGGGATGCTGTCGCGTTCGTTGAGCGACGACGCGATCGTGCAGGTGCTCAACAACGCGGTCGCGAGCGTCCGCTCGGGCGAGCTGCGCCACGAGCACCAGCACTGACCGCGTGACGGGGCGCGACGGCGGCGCGGAGCTCGCGCCGAGCGAGGGGAGTCCGGTCGTCGTGCTCGTCCGCCCACAGCTCGCTGACAATATCGGGTCGGTCGCGCGCGCAATGGCGAATGGTGGGCTGTTTCACCTGCGGTTGGTCGCGCCCCGCGACGGCTGGCCGCAGGAACGCGCGTGGCGCATGGCCTCCGGCGCAGACCGCATCCTCGACAAAGCGGCCGTCTATGGCGACGTGGCGGACGCGGTGTCCGATCTCCACCACGTGTTCGCGACCTGTCCGCGCCCGCGCCACATCGTCAAGCCGGTGCTGACCGCCCGCGGCGGAGCGGCGGAGCTGCGCGCCATCGCGGCGCGCGGTCTGCGCGCGGGCGTGTTGTTCGGGCCGGAGCGCGCGGGGCTCGACAACGACGACATGGCTTGCGCCGACGCGCTGATCCGCTATCCGCTCAACCCGCGTTTCATGTCGCTCAACCTCGCGCAGGCGGCGATGATCCTGGCCTACGAATGGTGGATGGCGGAGGACGGAACCCCGCCCGCGGCGCTGATGACGAACGAGACGCGGGTCGCGACGAAGCGTGAGCTCGAGAATTTCCTCGCGCATGTCGTCGCCGAGCTTGATGCTTGCGGCTTCCTGCGCAACCTGCCGAAGCGCCCGGGGATG
>DATAPS010000208.1:0-8339 GCA_036265085.1 Acetobacteraceae bacterium
GGTCAACCCGGCCGACGCGCCGATCGTGATAATCGCCGCGCAGTCGGAGACGCTGCGCTGACGGCGGTCGATTGTCTCGCCGAAACGTCCTGGCGCAGCAGATCACCCAAGCTGATGGCGTGGTGCATGTCTCGATGAGTGGGCCAGCAGAAGCCGGCGTTGCGGGTCGATATCGGTTTCCCCGGCGGCTCGCGGCGATGGGCTAACACTGGAAGACGTCCGACCCTCGACAACGACTCTGGCGATCTACCTGTTCCTGAGCCGGCTACAGCACCAGGTCGTTGCTGAACGTCGCGCTCCCGTGCCGGCGGTTGCGCGGCGGATGGGGGCAGCCGAGGAATACGATTCAGGTTTCCGGTGCGGCGAACAGCTTCAAGCGGTCGGGCCGGATCCGCCGCGCCTCGCCGTCGCGCCGGGTAACGCCGACGCTGTCGAAGAACTCCAGGACCTGGATCGCGACCTTGCGCCCGTTGTCCAACCGATCCCGAAACTCCGGCGTGCTGACCAGACCGCCCGCTTCGCGCGACAACGCCGCCGCGATCCCGACCATCTCCGCGACCGTCTCGCGCAGGAAGAAATGATCGTGCGCGACCTCGACCAGCCGTCCGGCGCGAGCGAGGCGTTTGAGCGTCGCCCGCATGTCCGGCTCCGCCACGTGGAGCGCGCGGGCGAGGTCGCGGGTGCGGGGTGGCCGGAAGCGCTCGGCGGCGATCAATGGTCGGCACGACGCCCAGAGGCGCTCCTGTGCGGACGAGAGCGTCGCACGGTGGATGGGGAGGCGGAGCCATGGACCATCCTGCTGCACCTCGCCGCGGCGAAGAGCCGTGTCGACGATCGCCCGGAAGAGGGCGGCGGGCGGCTTCGCGGCAAGGCGAAGGGCGAGACGGTCGGGCTGCAGCCCGGGTTCGTCCGGATGCGCTTTGTGATGGGCGGCAAGGATGTGGGTGATCTCCGATCGCATTCGCCCCGGCGCGCCTGCCGCGACCGCGAGCGGGCCGACGAGCACGCCGTCGGCCTGCGCGAGCAGGGCGGCCCCGACCTTGAGCGGGAGGTTGTGGGCGCGGCTGAATGCGGCGAAGTCGGTCCAGCCCGAAGCGAGCTCGCCCCGCAGCGCCTCTGGCGTGGGCTGTGACAGCCACTCGAGGCGCGCGAGCCGGGCGGGGGTGCGGGCGCCGCGGCGGGGCGGCCAGGGATCGACGACCATGCCGCCGCCGATCGTGTGCATGGCGGCGGCGTCGCGCAGCACCAAGCGGTCGCCGGCCAGCGCGCCGATCGGCCGATCGAGCACGAGGCGGACGAAGCCACCGTCGCCGAGCGTCGAGGCGCGCCCGGTGACGTGCGTCGCGGCGAGGTGGATGTGGACCGGCGTGCTCTCCAGCCGGGGCGGCGGATCGGCGATCAGTGCGACTTGTGCATCGAGAACTGCTGTCGGCGCGTGCAGCGGGGGGGCGAGCACCCAGTCGCCGCGGGCGACCTGATCCTTGTGCGCGCCGGTCATGTTGAGCGCGACGCGCTGCCCAGCCTCCGCCTGCATGGCGAGCCGGTTGTTGGCGTGCAGGCCGCGGACGCGGACCGGCGTGTCGGAGGGCGAGATCACAAGCCTGTCATCGACCGCCACGGTGCCGGCGACGAGCGTGCCGGTCACCACCAGCCCCACGCCGCCCAGCGTGAACGCGCGGTCGACCGCGAGCCGCGCGTAACCGCTCTGGTCGCGCGGCCGCCGGCCGAGCGCGAGCAGGGCGTCGCGGAGCGCATCGATGCCCTCGCCGGTCGGCGCGCAGACGGGAAGGACCGGCGCACCGGCGAGCGCGGTCGGGCCGAGCAGATTGCGGATCTCGGCGGAGACTGCGGCGATGCGGCCGCGGGCGCGGTCGACACGGGTCAAGGCGACCACGGCCCGATCAATGCCGAGCAGGTGCAGGATCGCGGTGTGCTCGCGCGTTTGCGGCATCACGCCGTCATCGGCCGCGACCACGAGGAGCGCGGCGTCGATCCCGCCGGCGCCGGCGAGCATCGTGTGGACGAAGCGCTCGTGGCCGGGCACGTCGACAAAGCCGAGCGGGCCCGCATAGGCGTAGCCGAGGTCGATCGTCATACCCCGGCGCTTCTCCTCAGGCAGACGATCCGCGTCCACGCCGGTCAGGGCACGCACCAGCGTGGTCTTGCCGTGGTCGATGTGTCCTGCGGTCCCGACAATCACCGCGTCGATCTCCCCGAATCGGAATCCTAGGCGTGTTCGCCGTGCCGGACCAGAGGATCGTGACCGTTCGATGACATTGGTCGCGCCTTCCGAGGTTGCGCGACCCGCTCGTGCCTTGCACTTTACGGGCGCCGGCGGGCGCCCATCTCGCCGGTATCCAGGAATCTTGGTCCGCGAGGAGAGCCGCCATGAACGTTGCGATCGATCCCACACGCCTCTCAGCGGAGAAGTTCGCAATCGGCCAGCCGGTATCGCGCAAGGAGGATCCCGTGCTGCTGCGCGGCGAGGGCCGCTATACCGACGACCTGAACCTCCCCGGCGAGCTCTATGCGGTCGTTGTCCGCAGCCGTGTCGCGCACGGCATCCTTCGCGGCGTGGATTTCGCGGAAGCGGCGGGGATGCCGGGCGTCCACGCGGTCTACACCGCGAAGGACCTGATCGCCGCCGGCATCAAGCACATGCAGAGCAACGTGAGCGGCGCCAACCACGACGGCCGCCCGGTGCCCAAGCCCGCACAGATGGCGCTCGCGACCGACAAGGTCCGCTATGTCGGCGACCCCGTCGCCGTAGTGATCGCGGACACCATCCAGCAGGCGAAGGACGCCGCCGAGGCCGTCGTCCTCGACATCGAGCCGCTCCCCGCCGTGACCGAGGCGCGCGAAGCCGCGGCCCCCGGCGCGCCGCAGCTCTATGAGGATGCGCCCGGCAACCTGATTCTCGACTGGCGCTTCGGCGACCACGCCAGGGTTGACGAAGCGATCAGGGGCGCCGCCCACGTCACAAAGCTCGCCATCCGCAACAGCCGCGTCGTCGTCTGCGCCCTGGAGCCACGCTCGGCGATCGCCGACTACCAGGACGGCCATTACGTGATGCGGATGGGGTGCCAGGGCGTCTTCGGCATGCGCAATGCCATCAGGAACGTGCTCGGTGTGCCGCAGGAGCAGGTGCGCGTGCTGACCGGGAATGTCGGCGGCAGCTTCGGAATGAAAGCATCGTGCTATCCCGAATATGTCGGCATCCTCCACGCGGCGAAACAGCTCGGCAGGCCGGTGAAGTGGACCGATGAGCGGAGCGAGAGCTTCCTCTCCGACAGCCACGGCCGCGACCACGACCACACGCTCGAATTAGCGCTTGATCGGGACGGCCACTTCCTCGCGATCCGTGTCACGGGCTTCGCCAATGTGGGTGCCAACCTGTCGAACTCGACGACGCTGCCGCCGACGATGAACATCATCAAAAACATGGTCGGCGTGTACCGGACGCCGCTGATCTCGGCCAAGGTGCAGTGCGTGTTCACCAACACCACGCCGGTCGGTGCCTACCGCGGCGCGGGGCGCCCCGAGGGCAACTATTATATGGAGCGCCTCGTCGACACTGCGGCGCGCGAGATCGGGATCGACCGCGTCGAGCTGCGTCGGCGCAACCACATCACCCCCGACATGATCCCCTACAAGGCGCCCTCGACGATGGAGTACGACAGCGGCGATTTCCCGACGATTCTCGACCGCGCGCTTGCCGGTGCCGAGTGGGACGCCTTCGCCGAGCGCCGTGCCGAGAGTCGACGCCGCGGCAAGATGCGCGGGCGCGGCATCGGTCACTACCTCGAAGTGACCGCGCCGCAGGGCAACGAGATGGGCGGCATCCGCTTCGAGGCGGACGGCACCGTGACGATCGTCACGGGCACACTCGATTACGGCCAGGGGCACGCCACCCCGTTCGCGCAGGTGCTCGCCGATCAGCTTGGCATCCCGTTCGAGAAGATCCGCCTGGTCCAAGGCGACAGCGACCAGCTCATCGCGGGCGGCGGCACCGGTGGTTCGCGATCCATCATGCAGAGCGGCAACGCGATCGTGGAGGCGAGCCAGATCGTCATCGAGAACGGGCGCAAGGTCGCTGCACACGTGCTTGAGGCCGGGGTATCCGACATCGAGTTCTCGCACGGGCGGTTCAGCATCGTCGGCACCGATCGCGGCATCGACATCATGGAGTTGGCGAGCAAGGTCCAGGGCGATCTCGACCTGCCCGACGAAGTGCCGGAGACGTTGGACGCCAGCATCGTGTTCCCCGGCGTGCCGTCCGCCTTCCCGAACGGCTGCCACGTGTGCGAGGTGGAAATCGATCCGGAGACCGGTCACATCGCCGTGGTGAAGTATTCGATGGTGAACGATTTCGGCGTGCTCGTGAACCCGCTCATGGTCGAGGGCCAAGCGCACGGGGGCATCGTGCAGGGCATCGGCCAGGCGCTGACCGAAGCCTGCATCTACGACGAGGATGGCCAGTTCGTGACCGGCTCGTTCATGGACTACGCTCTGCCGCGTGCCGACCACGCCCCGGCATTCGCGTTCCAGAACCACCCAGTCCCGGCACGGACCAACAAGCTCGGCGTCAAGGGCTGCGGCGAGGCCGGCTGCGCCGGCTCACTGCCCTCGGTGATGAACGCGGTGGTCGACGCGCTGAGCGAGGTCGGGATCACACATATCGATATGCCGGCGACCCCGGCGAAGGTGTGGCGCGCCATTCAGGACGCGACGCGGAAGGCCGCCTGATCCCGGGGGCGGCGACACACGGTCAAATCAACGAACCTGTCCCGCTGATCCCAACCCCTCGGGTTGGGATCAGCGGGCTATGCCGCGGCGGTCATCGGCAGAACCGGACGGATAAGGTGCAGTGCCTCGTCGAAGGTGCGGACGCGGGCGAGCGTCCGCTGCCGCAGGTAGTCCGTTACCACCCAACGCGTACCCTCCGGGGCCACCATGTAGGCTGGGTCGGCGTTCTCGCGGACCCAGACGAGCACGTAGGGGCTCTTTGGACCGCCCTCGCCGGGCTGATACAGGGATGCGTCGCACAGGCCCATGCAACGGCCGGCCGAGAGCCACTTTTCGAGGAGTGCGAGATGGCGCGGCAGCACCGAAAGTCGGAACGGCACAACATTATGTTCGACAAACACCGCCGTCTGTACTGCTGTATTCATGGACATCTCGTTAGCCTCGTCAAGAGAACGTGATGCTTGGTAGCCTTTCGGCGATTGCGACTCCACATTCCGAATTTTCGTTCCGCTCGCGACGGGAGGGGGTGTGGCGCGATTGCAACACTTGATTGCAACTTCGGTTTTTTCCGTCTGCGGACGGTCACATTTCCTGGAACTGCCGCTCAGATAAGACGGATCGTGTAGCTCTTCTCGAGCGAGCGGACGATCTCGGCGCCATGCGCCGCGTCCCTGGCCTCGAACATCACCTCCAGATGCGCCGCCTGGACGCTCGGGGCTGCGAACAGACGTTGATGCTGTACCTCGATGATGTTGCCGCCTGCCGTCCCGATCTTGCCCGCGATGTCGGCCAGCACGCCGGGGCGATCCGGGATTTCCATGAGCAGGCGCAAGAGCCGGCCGTCGCGGAGCAGGTTGCGGAGCAGGACGTTGGCGAGGATGCGCGCATCAATATTGCCGCCGCAGACCGGGATACCGACTCGCCGCCCGGCGAACCGCGCCGGGAACGCCAGCAAGGCAGCGACCCCGGCGGCGCCGGCACCTTCCGCAACCACCTTCGTGCCCTCCGCGAGCAGCGCGATCGCCTCCTCGACCGCCCGTTCGGGCACCACCACGACGTCGGCGACGTGGGCACGGATCACGCCGAGCGGCGCGGCGCCGATGTCGCGGACCGCGATGCCTTCGGCGATCGTCGGACCGCCGACGGAGACCGCGTTTCCAGCCAGGCGCTGGGCAAGCGCGGCGTAGGCCGAGACCTCCACGCCGATGATTTCGATCCCTGGCCGGAGCGCCGCAGCGGCGACCGCACAGCCCGCGATCAGCCCGCCGCCGCCGACCGGGATGACAAGGGTGTCGAGCGACGGCACGTCCTCCAACAACTCCAGCGCGAGCGTGCCTTGACCGGCCATGACCGCCGGGTCGTCGTAAGGGTGGATGAAGACGAGGCCCTCGTCCCGCGCAAGCGCCATCGCGTGTTCGGCGGATTCCGTGAGGCTCTCGCCATGCACCACCACACGCGCGCCCCAAGCCGCCGTCCGTGTGATCTTGGTCAGCGGTGTCGTGTTCGGCATCACGATGACAGCGCGAATGCCGAGCAACAGCGCGTGACGCGCGACCGCCTGCGCATGATTGCCGGCGGACATCGCGACCACGCCGGCGCGGCGCTCGTCCTCGGTGAGCATTGCTAACCGGTTGGCGGCGCCCCGTTCCTTGAAGGCGCCGGTTGCCTGCAGGTTCTCGAGTTTGAGGATGACATCGGCGCCGGTCGCGCGCGAGACCGCGTCGGACGGCAGAGCCGGCGTGCGCAGCACCCGCCCGGCGATTCGGGCGGCCGCAGCGCGGACGTCGGCAAGGCCGATGACGGCCCCGGCGACGCCCGGCGTGTCGAGCACGATGATCCGATCAGCCGTAGCTAACGGAGAGGATCTCGTAGGAGCGATCGCCGCCCGGCGCAGGCACCGAGATCGTCTCTCCGACCTTTTTCCCGATCAGCGCCTTCGCAAGCGGCGAAGAGATGGAAAGCCGCGCCGATTTGATGTCCGCCTCGTGCACGCCGACGATCTGGTAGGTCGATTCCTTCTCGGTTTCCTCGTCGACCAACCGGACATGGGCACCGAACTTCACGTGATCGCCGGACAGCGTCGAAGGGTCGATCACTTCAACCGACGAGACGATCTCCTCGAGTTCCGCGATGCGGCCTTCGATAAAACTCTGACGCTCGCGCGCGGCATGGTACTCGGCGTTCTCGCTGATGTCGCCATGCGTGCGCGCCTCCGCGATCGCACGGATCACGGCCGGGCGTTCCTGGCTTTTCAGCGTTCGTAGCTCATCCTCCAACCGCTGAAGGCCTGGGGCGGTCATCGGAAACTTCTGCACGGTGCAATCCTCGGGCGTATCGCTGTGTGGTGGAAGACGGTGGGTGGTCGCTTCGATCGCGCTGAAACGTGTCCGCCCTGGTCGGGTTCGGTGACACCGGCTGGCGCGAACCCTGAACCAGCGTGTGACCGGATTTCAGAACGAACCGCGAAAATACGCCTGTAGCGGAGCGACTTCAAGAGTGCCCGCCCGCAGCGCCGCGATGGCGTGCGCGGCGGCGCGCGCACCGGCCATTGTCGTGTAGTGAGGGACGCCGTGGGTCAGTGCGCTGCGGCGGATGTCGAAACTGTCCGACACGGACTGCGCGCCGGACGCGGTATTGATGACGAGCTGGATCTCGCCGGACCGGATCGCATCGACGCAGTGCGGGCGGCCTTCGAGCACTTTGTTGACGGTGCGGGCTCGCAATCCGGCCTCGCGCAACCGGGCCGCCGTGCCGCGGGTGGCGAGCACCGAGAAGCCCATGTCGACGAGACGCCGCGCTACCGCAACCGCACTCGGCTTGTCCGCGTCCCGGACCGACAGGAAAACGTTGCCGGCGTTGGGCAGCTTCACGCCTGCCCCGAGCTGGCTTTTCGCGAACGCACGCTCGAAGCTCGAATCGAGGCCCATGACCTCGCCAGTCGACTTCATCTCGGGGCCGAGGATCGTGTCGATGTTGGGGAAGCGATTGAACGGGAACACCGCTTCCTTGACCGCGACATGCGGCGCGATCGCCGTGTCGTCGAGCCGGAACTCGGACAGGCGCGCGCCCGCCATGACGCGCGCGCCGATCTTGGCGACGGGCACGCCGGTCGCCTTGGCGACGAACGGGACAGTGCGCGACGCACGGGGATTGACCTCGAGGACGAACACCTCGTCGTCCTTGATCGCGTATTGCACGTTCATCAGACCGACGATGCCAAGCGCCTTCGCCATCGCCTCCGTCTGCACCTTCAGCTCCGTTACGGTCGCGGGCGAGAGCGTGTAGGGCGGCAGGGCGCAGGCGCTGTCGCCGGAATGGATGCCGGCTTCCTCGATGTGCTCCATCACGCCCGCGACGTAGACGCTGTCGCCGTCGGCGATGCAATCGACGTCGACCTCGATGGCGTCGTTGAGATAGCGGTCGATCAGCACCGGGTTGTCGCCCGAGACGCGCACGGCCTCGCGCATGTAGCGATGCAAGCCGTTGCGGTCATACACGATTTCCATGGCGCGGCCGCCCAGCACGTAGCTGGGGCGTATCACGACGGGAAAACCGATGCGGTCACAGATCGTTTCGGCTTCGTCGGCGGAACG
>DATAPS010000209.1:0-28345 GCA_036265085.1 Acetobacteraceae bacterium
GCATCAGCGGCCACAGCTCGCGCCCGCCCGCGAACCACGTCCGGATCAGGTGGCACACGATGCCGATGATCTGGGCGAAGCTCTCGGTGGGGGAAGGGGAGGTCGCATCTGTCATGGCCGCATAGGACCATAGTCCGTGCCTTTGGGCGATACGGGAGAACCCGGATGACGATCTTGCCGCCCGCCTCCCAACCCACGCTCTCGGCGCGAGCAGGGTGAGGGCTTTCAATGAGTAACGGGGGGTGCTTCACTCTGCCGCGAACCAAGAGGCGCAAGCCGTGCCGGCCAGCACGATCCAGGCGATCGATTGCGACGTTCATCCGCCATTGCCGAGCACGCGCGATCTGCTGCCGCATATCGACGACTACTGGCGCGAACACATCCTGCGGCGCGGCATCGAGGCGGATAGCTTCGAAACGACCGCGCATCCCGCGAAGGCGCCGCTGAACTGCCGGCCGGACTGGCGCGACGGCGAGACGTCACAGCTCGACGGTCTCCGGGAGAGACTGCTGGAGCCGTTCGGCCTCCGCGTCGCGATCTGCAACATGCTGCACGGCGCGACCATGGTGTTCAACGAGGACCTCTCGGCGGCGCTCTGCAAGGGCGTGAACAACTGGGTCGCGGCCGAGCTGCTGGACCGTGATCCGCGGCTGCGCGCCTCCATCCTGGTGACGCCGCACAGCCCGGCGAACGCGGTGCAGGAGATGGAGCGGCTCGCGCCCGACCGCCGCTTCGTGCAGGTGCTCCTCCCCGCACTCGGCGAAATGCCGCTGGGGCGGCGCTATCATTGGCCGATCTATGAGGCTGCCGAGCGGCTCGGCCTGCCGATCGGCATTCATGCCGGCAGCATGTTCCGCCACCCGCCGAGCGCGCTCGGCTGGCCGTCCTACTATCTCGAGGATTACGTCTCGCTGGCCACCGGCTTCGCGAGCGCGCTCAACAGCCTCGTCACCGAGGGCGTCTTCGTCAAATACCCGCGCCTGAAAGTCGTGCTGATCGAATCGGGCGTTACCTGGCTGCCGGGCTATTTCTGGCGGATCGACAAGACGTGGCGCGGCGTGCGTTCGGAGACGCCGTGGGTGAATGGGCCGCCGTCGGAGATCATCCGCGCGCATGTTCGGGTGACGATCCAGCCCTTCGACGATCCGCCGAAGGCTGCCCAGGTGCAGACGATCCTCGAACAGATCGGCTGCGATGATATGCTGCTGTTCTCGACCGACTACCCGCACTGGCACTTCGAGGGGACGGACGCGTTTCCCGATGGGCTGCCGCTGGGCTTGCATGAGAAGGTGATGGTGGAGAACCCGCTCGCGACGTATTCGCGCCTGTCGTAGGCTGGCGATATGGCGGGTTTCGAGCCGCCGATCGCGCGGCAAGACGGCGGGTCGAGCCCCGCCCTACACAGGAGGCGACGACCATGAACGCGACGATGCTGGACCGGAGCCGGGCTGCGATCGACCGCAGCTTCACGGGCTTCGTCGACTGCGACGTGCATCCGTTCACGAAGTCGTCCGACGATTTCGACGAATTCCTGCCGCAACGCTGGGTCGAGCATCGCCACACCATCGGCGGCCGGACCCGACAGGGGCTGGGGAAGGCGGGGCTCTATCCGCGCATGTCGCCCGGCGTCGGCCAGCGCGGCGATGCCTGGCCGCCGGGGGGCGGGATGCCGGGATCGGATCTCGGCTTCATGCAGCTGCAGCTGCTCGATCTGTTCGAGGTGGCGTACGGAATGCTGGCCCCGCTCGTCGGCGGCGCGGCGGGCGAGCGCAACGTCGACTACGGCGCGGCGATGGCGACGGCGGTGAACGAGTGGCAGCTCGCCTATTGGTGCGACCCCGATCCGCGGCTGAAGGCGGCGGTGACGATCAACCTCGAGAACGAGAAGGCTGCGATCGCGGAGATCGAGAAGCGCGCCGGCGACCGCCGCTTCTCCCAGGTGGCAATCCCGCCGCGCGGATTGGAGCCGCTGGGCCGGCGGCGCTACTGGCCGATCCTGGAGGCCTGTGCGGCGAACGGCTTCCCGATCACGCTGCATCTCGGCGGCAGCAGCGGCCATCCCTCGACCGGCGGCGGCTGGCCGTCCTTCTACCACGAGGAGCATCCGTCCTACGCGCAGACGATGCAGACGCTGGTGGTGAGCCTCGTGTGCGAAGGCGTGTTCGAGCACATCCCGAACCTGAAGGTCGTGCTCGTCGAGGGCGGCTTCGGCTGGATGCCGTCGCTGTGCTGGCGGCTGGACAAGCATTGGAAGCGACTGCGAACGGAAGTGCCGTTCCTGAAGCAGGCGCCGTCGGAATATGTGCGGCAGAACATCTGGGTCACGACGCAGCCGATCGAGGAGCCGCGGCGGCCGCAGGACATGCTGTCGCTGCTGGAGTGGATCGGGATCGACCGTGTGCTGTTCTCGACGGACTACCCGCATTGGGACCAGGACGATCCGCGCTATGCGTTCAAGGTGCAGTTGCCGGCGGAGTGGCAGCGGAAAATCTATCGGGACAATGCTTTGGCGTTGTACGGGTTGGATGGGTAGGGCGGATCTCGATCCGCCGTCGTTGCACCGCACAGGCGGCGGGCCGCGACCCGCCCGGCGGTTGCAGCGCCGTCGATGACCCGCCACGTCGTCGCGACGGTCGACGAGATTGCGCCGGGGACGTGCAAGATCGTCTCCGTGAAGGGGCGCGAGATCGGCGTCTTCAACGTCAATCACGAGTTCTTCGCGCTCATCAATCGCTGCCCGCATCAGGGCGCGCCGCTGTGCACCGGGGCGATCGTCAGCCGGATCGAGGCGCCGATGCCGGGTGAATACCGGCTGACGCGGCAGGGCGAGATGCTGCGCTGTCCCTGGCATTGCTGGGAGTTCGACATCCGCACCGGCCAGTCCTGGTGCGAACCGAACAGCGTGCACGCGCGGACCTATCAGGTGGAGATCACGCCGGGCGAGACGCTGGCGAAGGGACCGTTCGCGGCGGAGGTGGTGCCGGTCTCGGTGGAGCGCGACTATGTGGTGGTGAGCGTCTGACGGATCCGCGTTCGCAACCCTCTTCACGCGCCCGAGCGGATGCAATAGGTAGCATAGGTGGTATTCGCGTGCCGCAATGTTGCGCGCGGACCGATGTCGACGAAACGCCGGCCAACGGCGATCGCAACAGGGAGAAACAGGTTGGAAACCATCGACGGATTTCGTGCGGCAGTGACCAGGCGCGGTGTGATCGGCGTGGGTCTGGGCGCGATCGCGGCGCCGTATGTCATCGGGCAGGCGCGTGCGGCCGATACGGTGAAAATTGGCTTCGTCGATCCGTTCACCGGCACTTATGCCGCGTTCGCGGCCAACGAGCAGATCGGCGCCCAGATGGCGGTCGATGCGCTGAACGCGAAGAACGGGATTCTCGGGCGCAAGGTCGAGATGATCTCCGAGGACACCCAGTCGAATGTCGGCGTCGGCGTGCAGAAGGCGAACAAATTGCTCGACCGCGACAACTGCGATTTTCTCGCCGGCACCGTGGCTTCCAACGTCAGCCAGGCGATCGCGCAGGTGTGCTCGCAGAAGAAGAAGCTGTTCATGGTCACCGGCGGCCATGTCGACGACCTGACCGGCAAGGACTGCAGCTGGAACGTATTCCGGGTGTGCAACACCACGTATACGATCGCACTCGCGACCGCGGCCTCGATGGTGAAGCGCTTCGGCAAGCGCTGGTATTTCATGGTGCCCGATTATTCGTTCGGCCACGCGCTGCACGATAACCTTCTCGCGGCGGTGAAGTCGCTCGGCGGCGCGGAGGTCGGATACTCGCTGAAGCCGCTGGGCGCGACGGACTTCTCCGCCGAGCTGATCAAGTGCAAGGCTGCGAACCCGCAGGTGGTCGGCGTGATCCAGGGCGGCGACGACCAGCTCAATCTGCTGAAGCAGGCCAATCAGTTCGGGATTTCCAAGACGATCCCGTTCGTCGTGCCGCTCTCGGAACTGGAAGTAATCGCGGCGTTGCCGCCCTCGGCTCAAGCGGGATTCTGGAACCTCGAATGGTACTGGGACCAGCCGAACGACAAGAATGCCGCGGCCTTCGTGACGGAGTATCAAAAGCGCCAACCGGGAAAGGTGCCGACAGCGCGGACGTATTTCGGATATGTCGGCATCCACGCCATCGCGCTCGCGTCGGAGAAGGCGAAGACGCTGGAGAACGTGAAGGTCGGCGGGGCGCTGTCCGGGCTCGAAATCCCGCCGGAGATCGCGATGCAGCCGCAGCGGCACTCTTTCGATGCGGCGACGCATCAGTATGTCGGCGGCGACTATCCCGGCAACATCAAGGAGGGGGCGAAATATCCCCACCTGATGAGCGACGTGGATTACGAGTTCGCCACGACGCTGCAAGCGCCGGGCGTGGCTTGCAAGATGACGACGTCGTAGCGGACTTGTGACGTGATTGGGTCATGGCCGGCTTGACCCGGCCACCCAAGCGGTGCCGCGCGCCGACGGCCGGATGCACATGTCGAGACGTGGAGGGCCGGGTCACGCCCGGCCGTGACCTGCGTAGCTGGCCCGCGGGCTAGGCCGATGGTCCTGCTGTTCAACATCTCGAACGGGCTGATCGTCGGCCTGTTCTACGCGCTGATGGCGCTCGGTCTCGCGCTGATCCTGATGCTCAACAACGTCGTGAACTTCGCGCATGGCGGGTTCATGACGCTGGGCGCCTATGTCGCCTTCACCGTCGAGCAGCATTTCGGGTTCTGGGCAGGGCTGCCGGTGGCGCCCTTTGTGATCGGCGCGCTGGGGCTGTTCGGCGAACGATGGCTGATCCGGCCGCTGTACAAACGGCCGGGCCATCTCTACTCGCTGCTGCTGACGTTCGGCTTCGCGCTGATCCTGGAGGATGTGTCGCGCAGCATCTGGGGCGCGCAGGGATTGCCGTTCGCGATTCCCGATGCGCTCAACAGCCCGCTCAGCGACACGTATTTCTTCATCACCGGATACAACGTATTCGTTGTCATCGTGACCGCGGTTGCCGCCGGGGCGCTGTTCGCGCTGCTGCGGTTTACCCGCATCGGCGTGCGCATCCGGGCGGGGATGACCGACCTCGAAACGGTCTCGGCACTCGGCGTAAACATCTACGGACTGCGCGCGCTCAATTTCGGTCTCGGGCTGTTCCTGGCGGGGCTGGCGGGCGTGATGGCGGCCGGGCGGCTCGGGCTCGATCCGACGATGGGGCAGGGGCTGATTCTTCCGGCGTTCGTCGCGATCATCGTGGGCGGGCTGGGCAGCCTGCCGGGTGCGATCCTCGGCGGCTTGCTGATCGGGGTCGCGGCGGGAATCACATCCACCTACTTCGCATCCGCGAGCGATGCGGTGATCTACCTGATCATGGGCGTGGTGCTGATCTTCATGCCGCGCGGGCTGCTCGGCGAAGAAGGGATCGGCGAGTGAGCGGACCGAGCGCGTCGTCCGCCACGCTGCCACGGACGGCGCCGGCATCCGCTTCGCGCGTCGCGTGGCTGTCGCGGCACCGGCAGAGCGTGATCGTGTGGCTGCTGCTGATCGGCGCGCCGCTGTGGATGCCGTTGGTCGGTAGCTACATCCAGCTCGGCTCGCAGATTCTGGTGTTCGCGCTGACCGCGATGGCGCTGAACATCCTGCTCGGATACACCGGCGTGATCTCGTTCGGGGAGGCCGCTTATTTCGGATTGGGCGCGTACGGCAGCGGGCTGTTCCTGAAATACGTGATGCCGTCGACATTGCTCGCGGTGCTGGCGGGCGTGCTGCTCGGCGGCATCGCCGCGTGCCTGGTCGGGCCGCTGATCATGCGCCGGCGTGGTGTCTATTTCGCAATGACGACGATCGCCTTCAGCCAGCTCTTCTACTTCGTGGCCGAACGCTGGAACGGGCTCACCGGCGGCGAGGACGGGCTGACCGGGTTCCAGCGCCAGCCGATCGATTTCGGCTTCGCGCGGATCACGCTGGAAGGCGCCGGGTTCTACTATTTCGCGCTGTTCTTCTTCGCACTGACCGCAGGCGTGATCGCGGCCATCCTGCGCTCGCCGCTCGGGCACACCTGGATGGCGATCCGCGAGAACGTGCGGCGCGCGCGCTATCTCGGGCTGCGGACCGACTGGTATGTCTGGGCGGCCTTCGCGGTTGCCGGCACATTGGCGGCACTCGGCGGTTCGATGGAGGCGCTGCTCAACAACTTCGCCTCGCCGCAGGACCTGTTCTTCATCGTGTCCGGCAATTTCGTGATCATGGTGGTGCTCGGCGGCATGGGCACGTTCTGGGGGCCGCTGGTCGGCGCTGCGATCTTCATCACGGCGCAGGATTATCTCTCGTCGCTGACGGCGAACTGGCAATCCTTCGTGGGCGTGCTGTTCGTGGTCGTGGTGCTCGCGTTCCCGCGCGGGATTCTGGGGCTGCGGCGCGGGCGCAAGCGCGCATGACGATGTTGCGGCTCGACGGGGTGACGAAGCGGTTCGGCAGCCTCGTCGCCAATCAGGGGATCTCGCTCAGTCTCGAGCCGCGCGAGATCAGCGCGGTGATCGGACCGAACGGCGCGGGTAAGACGACGCTGTTCCACATGATCACCGGGTTCCTGCCGCCGACCGAGGGAAGGATCTGGTTCGACGGGCACGACATGACCGGCGTGCCGGCGGCGGCGCGCGTGGCGGGCGGGATGGTGCGGACGTTCCAGATCACCGAGGTGTTCCCGGAGGCGACCGTCGTGGAGAACCTGCGCATCGGCGTCGAGACCCGGCTCGGCCTCAACGCGCGTCCGTGGATCCCCCGCTCGCTGCGCGCCGAGGTGTCGCGGCGGGTCGAGGCGCTGATGGCCATGACCGGGCTGACCGACCGGGCGGACAATCTGGTGGGCGAGCTCGCGCATGGCGATCAGCGGGTCGTCGAGGTGACGCTGGCGCTGAGCCTGGAGCCGAAGCTGCTGCTGCTCGACGAACCGACGGCGGGGATGGCGGAGCACGAGACCGAGTCGATGGTGGCGCTGATCCGGCGGCTGCACAGCGAGCGAGAGCTGACGATCCTGTTCATCGAGCACGACATGAGCATCGTGTTCGGCATCGCGCAACGGATCACAGTGCTCGATTACGGGAAGGTGCTCGCGTCCGGCACGCCGGCGGAGATCGCCGCGGACCCGCGCGTGCAGGCGGCATATCTCGGGGGCGAGGCGTGAGCGCGGTGCTGACGCTGGAAGGCGTCCACACCTACTACGCCAAGAGCCACATCCTGCACGACGTCAACTTCACGGCGCAGGCGGGCGAAATCGTTACGTTGCTTGGCCGCAACGGTGCCGGGAAGACCACGACGCTGCGAAGCATCATGGGGCTCACGCCTGCGCGCCAGGGCCGGATCACGCTGTTCGGCGAGGACGTCACGCGCCGGCAGCCGTTCCAGATCGCGGCGATGGGCGTCGGCTACGTGCCTGAGGGACGGCGGGTGTTCGGCAACCTCACCGTGGAGGAGAACCTGCTGGTCCCGGTGAGCGGGCCGTCCGGGCGGTGGACGATCACGCGGGTGTTCGAGTTGTTCCCACGCTTGCAGGAACGGCGGGCGCTCAAGGCGCGGACGCTGTCGGGCGGCGAGCAGGAGATGCTGGCGATCGCGCGGGCGCTGCTGGTCAATCCGCGGCTGCTGATCCTCGACGAGCCGAGCCAGGGCCTGGCGCCGTTGATTGTGCGCGACGTGTTCCGCACGGTGCGGGAGATGCGCGGCGAGGGCATCACGATCCTGCTGGTGGAGCAGAACGTGCGCGCGGCGGTGGAGATCGCGGAGCGGGCGTTCGTCATGGACGACGGGCGCATCGTCTGGTCCGGGCCGGCCGCGGAGTTCGCGGCGGACGAGGAGCGGGTGCGGGGGCTGGCAGGTGCAAGCACGACGGCGATGCACTAGCCTACCGGCCGCAGCCGCTCAGGAGTTCCCAGGATGGCCCCGCTCGACAGTCCCGCGACGCCGCGCAACAGCGACCTCGACACAGCCGTCGCGGACGCGCGCGAACGTTACTCCGCCGCGCGCCCGCACAGTGAGGCGGCGCACGCGAAGGCGCGCGCGGTGCTGCCGGGCGGGAACACGCGCTCGATCCTGTTCTACACGCCCTTCCCGACCGCGATGGTGCGCGGCGAGGGCTGCTGGCTCGAGGATCTCGACGGGCATCGCTATCTCGACCTGTGCGGCGAGTACACCGCCGGCCTGTTCGGCCATTCGGAGCCGCGCATCCAGGCGGTGCTGCATGCGGCGATCGACCGGGGCATCAATCTCGCGGCGGTCGGCGAGCACGAGGCGAAGCTGGCGGCGATTCTCTGCGCCCGGTTCCCCTCGCTCGAGCGCGTGCGGTTCACCAACAGCGGGACCGAAGCGAACATGATGGCGCTCGCGACGGCGCGAGCGTACACCGAACGGGAGCCTATCCTCGCATTCCGCGGGGCGTACCACGGTGGCGTCATGAGCTTCGCGGCGGCTGGCGCCCGCACGAACGCGCCATTCCCGGTGACGCTTGCCGACTACAACGACCTCGACGGCGCCGCGGCGCAGCTGGCGAGCGGCGGGTTCGCCGCCGTGATCCTCGAGCCGATGATGGGCGCCGGCGGCTGCATCCCCGCCGAGCGCGCGTTCCTCGCGGGATTGCGCGCGGCGGCGACCGCGTCAGGCACCGTGCTGGTGTTCGACGAGGTGATGACAAGCCGCCATTCCGCAGGGGGGCTGCAGCGCAAGCACGGGATCACGCCGGATCTGACCACGCTCGGCAAATACGTGGCGGGCGGGATGAGCTTCGGCGGTTTCGGCGGCCGCGCCGACATCATGGAGTTGTTCGACGGCCATCGCCCCAACGCGCTCGCGCATGCCGGCACGTTCAACAACAACGTGCTGTCGATGGCCGGCGGCGTCGTCGCAATGGGCGAGATTTTCGATGACGCCGCCGCGGACGCGCTGTGGGCGCGCGGCGAGAAGCTGCGCGACGACGTGAACGCGGCGTGCGCGAGTCGCGGCGCCGAAATGCAATTCACCGGCATGGGCAGCATGATGCAGCCGCATTTCCGCCTCGGCGAGATCGTGCGTCCCTACGCCGCGACGCCGCGCGAGGAGGCGTTGCGCGAGCTGTTCTTCTTCGACCTGATGGAGGGTGGCGTCTACATCGCCCGCCGCGGGGCGACGGCGCTCAGCCTGCCGGTCGGTGACGCCGAATGCCGGCGCTACGTCGAGGTGGTCGACCGGTTCTGCGTGACCCGCGGCCCGTTGCTGCGCGTGGAGGTGCCCGCGTGACCCTGCTGCCGATGCGGCGGCTCGACGACCCGTTCTTCCCGGTTCTTCCGGCACGCACGACCGGCCTGTTCGAACGCGACGGCGGCCACGCGATCTATTGGGAGGATGCGGGCGCCATCGACGGCATGCCGGTCATCCTGTGCCACGGCGGACCGGGCGGCGCCTGCGACCCGACGCGGCGGCGGTTCTACGACCCCACCAAATTCCGCATCGTGATGTTCGATCAGCGCGGCTGCGGCCGTTCGACGCCGGTCGGCGCGCTCGCGGGGAACTCGCTGCAAGCGACGATCGCCGACATGGAAGCCATCCGCGAGATGCTCGGGATCGAGCGGTGGATCGTCGCCGGCGGATCGTGGGGCAGCGCGGTGGCTCTCGCCTATGCGGAGGCGCATCCCGATCGATGCCTCGGCATCAATCTCACCTGCATGTGGCTCTGCCGCGCCAGAGACATCGACTGGTGGTTCCATGGCGTGCGCGTCATGTTCCCGGAGCTGTGGGAGGCGTTCGCGAGTCTTGTTCCGAAGGCCGAGCGCGGTGATCTGCGCGCCGCCTATGTCAAGCGCATCCTCGGAAACGACAGCGAGGTCGCCGACGAGGCGGCGGCGCGGCTGCACGCGTACGAGCAGGGGTTCATGAAGTTCGACGTGCCGTTTGCGGAAGTCGATGCTGGGCGGGGCCGTGCGTACGGACGGATCTTCGCGCACTACGCGCGCAACGACTTCTTCGTGCACGACACGCAGTTGCTCGATGAGGCGAACCGTGTCGTGCACCTGCCCGTCGAGATCGTCACCGGCCGCTACGATTGCTGCTGCACGCCCGACAATTCCTACGACCTCGCCGCGCGTCTCCCGAGCGCGAACCTGACCATCGTTCCCGGCGCCGGACACACGCCGACGGAGACGGCGATGGCGCAGGCGGTGGCACGCGCGCCGGAACGGCTGCGGCAACGCATTCTCGCCTGACGCCTCACGCGGCGAAATGGCAGGCGACCATCGAGTCGCCGACCGGCCGCCACTCCGGTACCTCGCGCTTGCACAGCTCCCGCGCGATCGGGCAGCGCGTGTGGAAGCGGCAGCCGGACGGCGGGTTGGCCGGGCTCGGGATCTCGCCCGAGAGCGGCACGCGCGGACGGTTGCGCTGCACGACGGGGTCTGGCTCCGGCACCGAGGCAAGCAGCGCGCGTGTGTAGGGATGGCGCGGGGCCGCGAACAGCGCGTCCCGCGGCGCCAGTTCGGCGAGATGGCCGAGATACATCACCGCGACGCGGTCGCAGACATGCCGGACCACGGCGAGATCATGCGAGACGAACAGGCACGCCATCCGGTGCGCACGCTGAAGGTCCACAAGCAGGTTCAGAATTTGCGCACGCACCGACACATCGAGCGCGGAGACCGGCTCGTCGCATACCAGCAGCGCGGGGCGCAGCGCGAGGGCGCGGGCAATGACGATGCGCTGCCGCTGCCCTCCGGAGAACTGGTGCGGATAGCGCGCCGCATGCTCCGGCCGCAGCCCGACCTCGGTGAGCAGGTCGGCCACGCGTTCGCGGAGGGCGCGCCCCCGTGCGACGCGGCGCACCGCCAGCGGCTCGCCGACCGCACTGCCGACGGTCATGCGCGGGTTGAGAGACGTCGCCGGATCCTGGAATACCATCTGCGCCTGCGCGCGGATGCGGAACAGCGTGCGGCGGTCGGCACCCGCGACCTCAGCGCCCGCAATGCGGATGCTGCCGCGCGTGGCATGCACGAGCCCCACCACCGCGTTCGATACCGACGACTTTCCGCAGCCGGATTCACCCACGAGCCCGAGCGTTTCGGACGCAGCGACCGTGAAGGACACGCCGTCGACCGCACGTACCGGCGGGCCGTGGCGCATCCGATAATGCACGGCGAGATCGGCGACGGTGAGCGCCTCGTTCACGCCGAGACGCGCTCCGCGTGCCAGCAAGCGGAGCGGTGGCCGTCGCCCATGTCGCGCAATGGCGGCTGCTGCGCCACGCAGTGCGCGTCCGCCAGCGGGCAGCGATCGGCGAAGCGGCAGCCCGCGCCGAATTCGGCGGGCGTCGGCACGCGTCCTTCGATCACCGCAAGCCGCGACTTCGGCGCGTGCGACAGCCGCGGCAGGGCGGCGAGCAGCAGCGCGGTGTAGGGATGACGGGGCGCGGCAAAGATCGCCTCCGCCGTCCCCGTCTCCGCGATGCGTCCCGCGTACATCACCGCGACACGGTCAGCGATGTCGGCGACCACGCCCATGTCGTGCGTGATCAGCAGGATCGCGGTGCCGCGGTCGGCGACGAGGCGGCGCAGAAGCTCGAGGATCTGCGCCTGGATCGTCACATCGAGCGCCGTCGTCGGCTCGTCCGCGATCAGCACCACGGGATGACCGATCAGCGCAGAGGCGATCATGGCCCGTTGGCACATGCCGCCCGACAGCTCGAACGGATACTGGTCGATGCGCCGCGCCGGATCGGAGATCCCGACATCGGCGAGCAGGCTGCGCACGTCGGCGCGCGCGCGGCGGAGCGGACGGCCCGTGGTCTCCGCCACCTGCGCGCCGATCGTCGCGAGCGCGTCCAGCGCGGCCTGAGGCTCCTGAAAGATCATCGCGAGCTTGCGCCCGCGCAATTGCCGCATCCGCCGCTCGGGATAGTCCGAGATCACCTCGCCCGCGAGCGACACGCGCCCGCACAGCTGCCGCACCGCCCGCGGAAGCAGGTGCATGATCGCCTGTGCGGTGAGCGACTTGCCGCAGCCGGATTCGCCGACGAGCGCGAGTACTTCGCCGGGCGCGAGCCTGAAGCCGACATCCTCGACGACGGTCGAGTCGCCGATCGCGAGCGTCAGCCCTTCGACGGCGAGAGCCGGTGTCACCTCGACGCGGGGGGCTCGTAGGTGCCGATGGAGTTGCCGCCGTCCACGCTCAGCACCGCGCCCGTAATGAAGCTCGCCGCGTCCGAGCAGAGATACATCACGGCGCCGGGTGCATCCTGCGGACCACTGGTGCGGCCGAGCGGAATGCGCGCCTTCATCCGCTCCACGTAATCGGACGGCAGTGGGCTCACCTCGCTCCCGGGCGCGAATCCAGGCTCGACGACGTTGACGCGGATCCGGTGCGGCGCGAGCTCCAGCGCGAGCCCTTTCGACAAACGCTCCAGCGCCGTCTTCGACGTGCAGTACGGCACCGAGCCGCGCGTCATCTGCCGCGCCGCGCCCGAGCCGATGTTCACCACAGATCCGCCGATGCCCTGCGCGATCATCAGCCGTGCCATCGCGCGCGTGACCAGGAACGGCGCGCGCAGATTCACGTCCATGATACGGTCCCACTCGGACACGGTGAGATCGAGCAGCGGGCCGCTGCGGGGATACACGCCCGCGACGTTCGCCACGATATCCGGCGCGCCCCACGCGCGTCCGACGAGCTCCGCGAGCGCGGTGATCGAGGCCTCGTCGGTCAGCTCAGTCGCATGGGTGAGTGCGACCGCGCCCCCGATGCGCGAGGCCACCGATTTCAGCGCATCGGCGCGCATGTCCGACAGACAGAGTCGCGCCCCCGCCGCGGCGAACGCCTCCGCGATCCAGCCGCCGAAGATGCCCGCCGCGCCGGTGACGACGACACGCGTGCCGGAAAAGTCCATTCGCTTCACCTCGCACGAGATCGCGGATCGAGCCGGTCGCGCAGCCAGTCGCCGCTCAGATTGATGCAGAGCACGACGACGAACAGGCACAAGCCAGGAAATACCGTCATCCACCAAGCGCGCGCGACGTATTCGCGGCCGGCTGACATGATCGAGCCCCAGCTCGGCGTCGGCGGCTGGATGCCGAGGCCGAGGAACGACAGCCCCGCCTCGAACAGGATCATCAGCCCGAACTCCGTCGTCGCCACCACCATCAGCGGACCGGCGATGTTCGGCAGAACGTGCCGCCCGAGGATGCGCGCCGGCCCCGCGCCGGCCATCTCGGCGGCGCGGATGTATGGCAGCGACGCGACCTGCAACGTGGAGGCGTAGGCAACGCGCGTGTAGCGCGGCCAGCGCGTCAGGCCGAGCACGAGGATCAGGTTGAGAAAGCTCGGCCCCAGGACTGCGACCGTCAGCACCGCGAGCAGGATCGCCGGGATCGACAGCATCGTGTCGACCAGCCGCATGATCAGGATCGCCGTCCAGCCGCGGAACCAGCCCGCGCATAATCCGAGTGCCGTGCCGACGACAAGGGAGACGGATACCGACAGCATCGCCACCTCGAACGAAGCGCGCGCGCCGAAGATGATGCGCGACAGCAGGTCGCGGCCGAGATCGTCGGTGCCGAGCAGGAAACTGCCCGCGCGCGTCACTGTCCCCGGCGGGCGCAGCCGCAGCAGCAGCGATTGCCGCAGCGGGTCGTACGGGGCGACCAGCGGCGCGGCGATCGCCATGAACGCGAACGCGGCGAGCAGGCCGAGGATCACCCAGGTGAACGCGGTGAGGCGGCCGGTCATGCGGCGAGGCGGATGCGCGGATCGATCGCGACATAGGCAAGATCCGCGAGCAGGTTCATCCCGATATAGGTGAGCGACACGAACAGCACGATCGCCTGCACGACGAGAAAGTCTCGCGCCTGGATCGACTGGATCGCGAGCTGGCCGATTCCGGGCCAGGCGAACACCGTCTCCACGATCACTGCGCCGGCCAGCAGGTTGCCGATTTCCAGCGCCGCGACGGTGACGACGGGGATCGCCGCGTTCCGCGCGACATGCCGTGCGATGGTCGCGGCAAGCGACAAGCCGCGTGCGCGCGCGGCGGTCACGTAGTCGCGCTGCAGTTCGTCGAGCACCGCGATGCGGGTCATCCGCGCGAAGGTGGACATGGTCAGCGCGCCGAGCGCCACCGACGGCATCACCAGCGACGCGAGCGAGTCCGCGCCCGATGTCGGCAGCCAGCCGAGCAGCACGCCGAACAGCAGGATCAGCAGGATGCCCGACCAGAACGTCGGCAGGCTCTGCCCCGCCAGCACGATCGCCGCCAGTCCGCGCTCGATCAGCCCGCCGCGCCACACCGCCATCGCGACCCCCGCCGGCAGCCCGATGCCGAGAGCGGCGATCAGCGCGCCGCCCGCGAGCTCCAGCGTGTACGGAATGCGGTGCCCGACAATCGTCGCGACCGGCGCACGCTGCACCAGCGACTCGCCGAGATCGAGCCGCAGCAGGTCGCCGAGATAGGCCCCGTATTGCACGATCAGCGGACGGTCGAAGCCGAGCTCGTGCCGCAACTCCGCGATCTGCTCGCGGCTCGCGCCCTCAGGGACCAGCAGCAGGGTCGGGTCGCCGGAGAGGCGCATCACGAAGAACACGATCGTCAGCACACCGAAACTCGCGATCGCCGCTTGCGCGAGGCGGGAGCCGAGGTGCCTCAGCATGGCGTCGCCATCGGACGCCGCATCACTCCTGCCAATGCATATCCATCACGAAGAACGCCTCGTCCGCGGTCGGCGTCCATTTGAGCTGCGGCCGTGCGCCGTAGATGGCGAAATCCTGGAACAGCCCGATCGCCGGGACGTCCTCGCGGAGGATCTCGAACGCCGTGTGGTAGTCGGCAAGCCGCTGCTTTTCGTCGAGCGTCGCGCGCGCCGAGTCCACCGCCGCGTCGAACTTGGGATTGCTGTATTTCGACCAGATGCTGCCGGTGTGGAAGAGCGGCCAGATCACGCCATCCGCATCCTGGCACGAGCACGACCAGCGGCCCTGCGATATCGACCCCGCTTCCTCCGGCGTGCCCTGGCGCCGCTTGAGGTAGGTCGGCAGGTCGAGCATCGTGATGCTCACCTTGAGCCCGACATCGCCCAGCATCTGCTGCACCGCTTCGTTGAGGCGGCGGTCATAGGCGGGGGCGGTCAGGAACGTCAGCTCGGCACCCTCCGCCCCGGCCTCCTTCACCAGCTTGCGCGCGGCGTCGGGATCGAACGGATAGGGCTCGATCGTCGGATCGTAGCCGAAATCGGCGGGCGAGAGCACCTCGTTCACCGGCTTGCCGTAGCCCTGCTGCAACGCCGAGATGATCGTGTCGCGGTCGATCGCCATCGCGATCGCGCGACGGACGCGTACATCCTTGGTCGGGCCGGACTGCGGATTGATGAAGATATAGGCGACGCGCTCGGTCGGCACGCCCAGCAGCTGCAGACCCTTCTCAGTCTTGAGCGATGCCGCCTGATCCGGTCCGAGCCCTCGAACGATGTCGGCGCGCCCGGCCCGCAGATCGGCCACCCGCGTGGAGACGTCGGTGACGGGCCGGAAGATAACCGTCTTGAACGGCGGCTTGCCGCGCCAGTAGCCGTCTTGCGCGTCGAGCGTGATCTGAACGCCGCGGCTCCAGTCCCGCAGCTTGTACGGGCCGCTGCCGAGCGGGTGCTGGTTGAACGCCGTATCGCCGAGCTTCTGAACTGTCGCCTGGGGGATCACCGAGAGCTTCGTCAGTTGTGCGAGCAGCACGGGATAGGGCGTCTTGGTATGCAGCGTCACCTGCGACGGGCCGGAGACCTCGGCGCCGACGATCTGGTCGAACTGACTGAGTTGCGGGCTCTTGAACGCGGGATCGGTGACGCGTTTGACCGAGAACACCACGTCGTCCGGCGTCAGCTTCGTGCCGTCCTGGAACTTGATGTCGCTGCGGATGTCGAATACCACGGTCGTGTCGTTCGCGTAATGCCACGCCGTCGCGACCTGCGGTACGATCTTCCCCGACTGATCGCGGGTGACGAGATTATCGAAGATATTGCGATAGACCGAGGCGCTTTCGCTGTCCCACTGGATCTGGGGATCGAGGGTTGCCGCATCCGCCACCAGATCGATCGTCAGCGTGTCCTTCTCCGCGCGTGCCGCACCACTGAGCAGCACCAATGCAACGGCGATCGAGCAGGTGAGGCGCATGATCGACAATCCCCTAGAGAGCCGCTGATCTTGGCGGCGGCCCGCGACCGGCGCAATCGGCGTTGGCGTCGCCTCGCGATCCGGCGATACTCGCCGCTGACATCCGCCCGGGAGAGTTCGATGGCCCCGCTGCTCCGCCTTGCCGCGATCGCGGCGCTCGGTTTCGGGCTGGCCGAGCGGCCGGCGCTCGCCGGGCAGGATCTGTTCCTGGTCGATCTCGCGAGCGATCCCGCGTCCCTCGACCCGCATGTGCAGTGGGATCCGGACAGCTACGCGGTCTATCGCAACGTCTTCGACAACCTGCTCACCCGCGATCAATCGGGGAAGATCGTCCCGCAGGTGGCGACCGCGTGGCGCTACGCCAATGACACCACGGTCGTGTTCGACCTCCGTACCGATATCAAGTTCCAGGACGGCACGAAGCTGACGCCGGACGACGTCGTGTTCTCCGTCCAGCGCATCACCACCCCCGCGTTCAAGAGTCCGCAGCTCAGCCAGTTCGACCAGATCATCGGCGCCGAGGTCTCCGGCCCGTCGCAGGTGACGCTCCACACGAAGTCGCCGTACCCGGTGCTGCTCTCGCAGCTAACGAAACTTTCCATCGTCCCGCGGGCGATCGTACAGAAGGTCGGTGACGTCGCATTCAACCAGGCGCCGGTCGGCAGCGGTCCCTATCGCTTCGTCTCCCGCGAGCAGGGCGTGAAGATCGAGCTTGCGGCTATGCCGTCCTACTGGCGCGGCACGCCGCCCTTCCCGCGCGTCGAGATGCACCCGGTGCCGGCGGAATCGACGCGCATCGCGGACCTGCGCACCGGCCGCGCCGACATCACGCGCATTCTCTCGACCGACAACGCCGACCAGCTCCGCGGCGATTCGCAGCTCAACGTGTTGTGGACGCCGACCGAGCGCGTCACCATGCTGACGCTCAACGCGCTCGCCGGCCCGACCGCCGACCCGCGCGTGCGCGCCGCGATCTCGCACGCGATCGACCAGAACCTGATCGTCGAAGCGCTGCTCAAGGGTTATGCGAAACCGGTGCCGGAACCGCTCACGCCGGCGAGCTTCGGCTATGCCCCCGATATCGCGCCGTACAAGTTCGATCCCGATCAGGCGAAGACGATCATCAAGGACGCCGGAGTCAAGCCCGGCGCCAAGCTCGACTTCCTGACCTCGCCGATCTTCGATCAGCGCGTGGTGCAGGCGTTGCAGCAGATGCTGGCCGATGTCGGCTTCGACCCGCAGATCCGGTCGGTCGACGCCGCGACGTATCTGCGCCTGCGCCAGGGCCGTCCCGACGAGGCCGGCGACGTGTCCTACTTCCGCTGGTCCTGCGGCTGCCAGGACGCCGACGGCACGCTGTTCCCGCTGTTCCACAGCTCGAGCCAATGGGCGAAATACCGCAACCCCGCGGTCGACTCGGCGCTGGAAGCCGCGCGCAACACGCTCGACGAAAAGGCCCGCCTCGGCGCGTATCACACCGCGCTCGAACACATCGGCGGGGACGTCGCGGTGGTCCCGCTGTTCCAGGACGTCATCATGTTCGCCGCCCGCAAACCGGTGCACTTCCAGCCGACCGCGAACGAGGCGTTCTTCCTGATGGATATTTCCTGGAGATAAGGCGGGCGACCTACCCGAGCTTCGTAATTTTGGTCCCTTCTATGCCCATTCCGGCCATCAAGCCTTTCTGCCCGAAGATGAAGGCGTAGACGTCCTGGCTCAGCGTCGTCGAGCTGAACTTCCGCGCTGACCCTTGGTCGACGACAACCACACTCGGTCCCGAGCCGATTTCGAAACCGTCCGACCGGTTCAGATAGTTCATCGCGGCAGCATTCATGAAGAACAGCGCGTAACTGAACGCTTGCGCGCCGGCCTGCAGACCGTAGGACGCGGAGGCCGAGTTGTAGTAGCCGACCGGTTTTCCGCCTTGCAGCAGGACGCCTTCCCCGTAGGCTCCCCCGAGCAGGAATCCGGCCTTCACGATCCGGGGAAATACCAAGACCGCGATCGCCTTCTCGCTCACCTGTCGTGCTGCCGGAGTGCCGGCGACCAGCCGCCGCAACGCCTCCATGGCAGCCCGGTCCGCCTGCGGATCGGTTTTCGCCGGCTGCGCGATGGCCGCCGAGATCGGCACCATGGCCACCAAGCCGCCAGTCAATCCGCGTCGGGTCAGGATCATCGGCAGTTTCTCTCGCAATTGCTTCGCGTGACGCGTCGACGGCGTCGGAAGGCGCGGTGGGCGCGAACCTCGTATGACCCGCTGTCTCCGCCGGCCGACCGGTTCATGGACGATACGCTATCCGATATTTGCATCGCAATCCTCCGCGAAGGGAAGAAGCACACGCCCCGCCTGCGGGTCGTCGATGCGCCCACGTTCCGCTCGGAAGCGGAAGCCTGACGGCGTCGTGGGCGGCGTCAAGACCGACATAGTCGCCTGGGCCAATACGGATGTGTTCCTGCAGATCTGGATCGGCGCCGACGACAAGCTGCCCCGTCGCGTTCGCGCGATCTACAGCGTCGACCCGCTGGCGCTGCGCAACGAGTTGGAACTGTCGAACCGGCAGATCGATCAGCCCGTCCCGGCAGACATGTTCGCGTCCGAGAAGGCGAAGAGCGCGCAGCCCATGAAGTTCGACAGCCCCGCGCACACGCCGCAGCCGCCGCACCTGAACGCGCTCGGCAACGCGGCGCCGTCGGGAGCCGCGCCTGGTCAGCCGGCGAGGTCACATTGAGGGGCGCGCACATCATGAGAGTGATCCACTTGGCGGCCGCCACCGTTCTGGCGGCCTCGGCCTGGCAGAATTCCGCGTGGGCGTGGGCGACCGCGAACCGCTACGGCGGCAGCACGAGCCATAGCTACGGCGAAACCAGCCACGCCAACGCGTATGGCGGCAGCAGGAGCCACGCCTATGGCGAAGGCACCGAGCACACCAACCGGTATGGCGGCAGCACGTCCGGAGCGTATGGCGCCGGCGCGACGCACACCTATGCCTCGGGAGCCACGGCCTACCATCCGCCGGGATACGGCGGATATGCCGGGTATCCGGCGTATCATCCGCCGGTCGCGGTCCGAATGAATACCATTGTGGCGGCACTTGGTTCGCGCCCGGCCACGGCGCGAACGGCGTCTACTACCGCGTTGTGCTCCCGCCGTGACGTCGCGGCGGGAACGGTCGTTCCGCGGTGCGCAGACCCTGCATCAGATCGCTCACGCCGCAGCGGGATCAGGCTGCATCCGGTTTCCGCCGGGGGATCGTACGCAGCATCGTCGGCTCAAAGATCAGCGACGCGATCAGCGTGCAGCCAAGGCTGAGCAGCAGCAGATCGCCCATGCTCGCGGTCCCCGGGTGCCGGCTGAGTGCGAGCGAGCCGAACGCGGTGGCCGTGGTCAGCGCGGAGAACACCACCGCGCGGGCGGTCGCGCTGCCGAGGAAGCGGTCCTGGCCGCTGCGCCAGTTCATCACGAAGTAGATGTTGAACGACACGCCGACACCGAGCAGCAGCGGCAGCGCGATGATGTTGGCGAAATTCAGCGGCAGCGGGAGCAGCGCGGCGATGACCACCGTCATCAAGGCCGAGAGCAGCAGCGGCGCCAGCACCAGCGCGGCATCGACCACGCGGCGCAGCACCAGCAGGAGGATGACCGCGATCGCGCAGATTGCGCCGATGGCGGCGGAGCGGAACGCGCCAATGATCGTCGCCGCGGTCTCGACGATCCCGACCGCCGAGCCGCCCGCGTTCGGTGCGGCCGTCTCCACCTGGGCGACGAACGCGTGTAGCCCGCGGCTATCCCGCGCCATGCTCTTGCTCACCGCTTGCACGCGTGCCCGGCCGTCGGGCAGCACCCAGTCACGCCGGATCTCGGGCGGCACATCCGCGTCGGTCACCGGCTGCACGTCGAGAGCGGTCCGCAGCCGGGCGAGCTGCATTGGCAGGAACATGATGAGCGCCCGATTCGCCGCGACCAGGGTCGCGTCGGGCGCGGTCGCCAGCGACTTCAGGTCGTCGCCGATCTCGAGCAGCGGGTCGCCGGGTTTCAGCTTGTCGGTGATCTGATCGATATGGGTGGCGGCGCTCTTCGCCGCGAGGCGAATGTCGCCGGGTGTCACGGGCGCCGCCGGCGCGCCCAGGGCGAGCGTCGGGTCTAGAATGTTTGCCGCATCGGCGACCAGCGCGAGCTTCGGCTTCTGGTCGGAGGGGACGAAGCTCGACAGGGTGCGCACGCCCTGGACCAGGGGAAGCGCGCGCAGCTTCGCTGCAACTGCATCGGCGGCGGCGAGATCGGGTGAGAGAATTTCCACGCTGTAGGGGTTGTACAGCGGCGAGTTGAGGAGGTCCGCAAGCGTTCGCATCGCTTCAGTGTTCGGGTTCTTCGTATGCAGGGGGTCGCTGTCGAATTGCAGCGTCGGCAGCAGCGCCACCCCGGCGACCGCAAGTGCCGCGAACACACCGAGCACCGGCCAATGTGCTCGGAAAAGCTGCTGCTCCAGCGCATTCGCCGCGCGGAAGCCGATCTCGCCACGTTCCGCACGGGGTCGGAACAACGTGAGCACCGCCGGCAGGAAGAAGATCGTCGTAAGGAACGCGATTATCATTCCGGAGCCGGCGATCATTCCGAGCTCGGCGACGCCTTTGAAATCGGTCGGGACGAAGGCGAAAAACCCGGCGGCAACCGCAGCTGCGGCCACGAGGATCTGCGGGCCGACGCGGCGCGCCGTCTCGGCGAGCGCGCGGGCAGGGTCGTCGTACAGGTGGCGCATCTCGCGGTATCGCACACTGAACTGGATCGCGAAGTCGACCGCGATGCCGACGAACAGGACCGCGAAGGCGATCGAGATGAGGTTCAGCACGCCGACCGCGATCGCTGCAAATCCGGTCGTGATCGACAGGCCAAGGACGAGCGTCAGCAGAATCGGCACGATCAACCGCCAGGACTTGACCGCCAGGGTCAGCCACAAGACGACCAGCAGGATGCTTCCGATGACCCCCGCCAGCGCGCCTTGCGCGACCGTCGCGAACTCCTCGTCGGCGAGCTGCACGCTGCCGGTGACACGCACGCGTGCGGTGCCCGCCTTCACGAACTCCAGGTTCGCGGCGGCGGCACGCAGCGAGGCGATCGCGGCGCCCCCGGGCTGGAGCGCCCCGTAATCGAGCACAGGCTGGGCCAGCACGAAGCGGAACTTGCCGCCCTGCGCGGCGATCGACCCGGCCAGCAGGTTCTCCCATGAAAGCGGCTGCGGATGGCCGGCAGCCGCGGCCGCGAGCGCCTGGTGGAATGCTTCCAGTGAGGGCGCATAGGGACCGAGATCCGCGTCGCCGTGCTGCACGCCGACCGCCATCAGGTTGATCGCGGCGAACAGGCCGCGCGCGCTCGGGTCCTGAGCGAGCTGGCCGAGGAAGGGTTGGGCGTCGATCGTCTTGTTGAGCAGGTCGGTGAGGTCCTGCGTGTTGAGGAACAGGAACGCCTCACGGGTGAAATACGGCGAGGCGTCGGGCTGGGTGACGGTGCGGAAATGCGCCGGGTCGGCCTTCAGGGCGGCGGCGAGGGCGGCGGCGGTCGCGTCCGCTTCCTCGGGGATCCGGGCGTCGATGACGGCAACGACCTGATTGGTGAACTGCGGGAACAGCTTGTCATAGGCGATCTCCTGCTGCCGCCACGGCAGGTTCTGTGCGAACAGCGTGTCGGTGTCGGTGGTCACGCCGAGGCGCGTGCTCGCTGCCCAGAGCGACAGGGCGGCGACCACCACCGCGAGCAAGGCAACGAGTGCGGCGTGCCGACGGCTGTTCTCGACCACGGCCACGAGCAGGCTTGAGAGGAACATCGGGCGGAGGGGACTCCGAAGGGGGCAGGGGGCGGCGCGAGCGAAGGGCGGGACCGGATAGTCCGTCCGGCCCCTCCGGTCCATGCCGGAGCTGCTGCATAGTGGTGCGAACGGCGCGGACCGGTTGCGGGACGGGGTTTTGACGTGCGCCCGGCGAGGCGCGACAACGCCGCCATTATCCCGGGAGAACGCCCATGTCCGCCAGCCTCGCCGCCGCTCAGGTCGCGCCCCGCACCCGCCCGCCGTTCCGCGCCGACCATGTCGGCAGCCTGCTCCGGCCGCCGGAGCTGAAGCAGGCCCGCGCTGCGCGCGCCGAAAGCCGGATCACGGCGGAGGCGCTGCGGTCGATCGAGGACCGGTGCATTGCGGCGGCGATCGCCAGGCAGGAGGCGATCGGGCTGCGGGCCGCAACTGACGGGGAGTATCGCCGCGCCTACTGGCACTTCGACTTCGTCGCCGGTCTCAAGGGCGTCGAGCTGTACGTCCCCGAGACGAAAGTCGAGTTCAAGGGTGGCGCGCGTATCGGGCACATGCTCCGCGTCACTGATCGGATCGGCTGGGACAAGCCGGTGTTCATCGACGACTACAAGTTCGTCGCCGCACACGTGAAAACCGCGATGGCGAAACAGACGATCCCCGCGCCGAGCGTGGTGCATTTCCGCGGCGGCCGGAAGTCGATCGATCCGAAGGTCTATCCCGATCTCGACCAGTTCTTTGTCGACCTCGGCACCGCCTACAACGGCGCCGTTCGGGCGTTCGCGGCAGCCGGATGCCGCTATCTGCAGCTCGACGAAGTGAACATCGCCTATCTCTGCGATCCCGAACAGATCGAGGGCCTCAAGGCGCGCGGGGAGCACGTCGAGGGCCTGCTCGACTCGTATGCGGGAATGATCAACGCTGCGATCGCGGGGCGGCCGTCCGACATGACCGTCAGCATGCATCTCTGCCGCGGCAATTTCCGCTCGAGCTGGGTCGCTTCGGGTGGCTACGAGCCGGTCGCAGAGGTGCTGTTCAACCGGATCGGCGTCGACGCGTATTTCATGGAATACGACAGCGACCGCGCCGGTGGGTTCGAGCCGCTGCGCTTCGTGCCGCGCGGCTCCAAGGTCGTCGTGCTCGGGCTGGTGACGAGCAAGACGGGCGAGTTGGAGAGCAAGGACGAGCTGAAGCGCCGGCTCGAGCAGGCCAGCCGCTATCTGCCGCTCGAGCAGCTGGCGCTCAGCCCACAATGCGGCTTCGCCAGCACCGAGGAGGGCAACACGCTCACGGAGGACCAGCAGTGGCGGAAGCTGGAGCTCTGCGTCGAGGTCGCGCGAGACGCGTGGGGCGGCGTCTGAAGCTCCCGCTCCCCGCCCGCGGGGAGCGGGTCGAGGTACTCTGTTCGCGGCGCAGCGCGCGGGCCACATCTGACGTGAGGAGATCAGGCTACAGCCGCTCCCCCGCGCGCACAGCGTCAGGCAACCGATTCTCCGGCGGCGGCAGTGGACAAACGAAGCGGTCCGTGTAGGCGCAGGACGGGAAATAGGCGTAGTTGAAATCGAGGATCACACGCCCGTCCGCCGTCCAGCCGAGATCGACGCCCTTGATCGTATCGAGCAGATACCGCCCGCCGCCATACGTCTCCCGTCCATTCGTCGCATCGGCGAACGGCAGGAACACGCCGCCGCCGTATCCGCCGATCCAATACATCGTAAGCTCGCCGCCGAAACTGTCGCTCAGACCATCGGTGCGCGCGAACGGCTTCAGAACGACCGTGCCGTCCGCGCCGACCTCGAGCGATAGATCGTCGCCATCGGCCGGCGTCATTTCGAGCTCGAAGCGAAGATCGGGATCGTAAGCATAAACAAGCGGTCCGTCATAGCTCTCGCGCACGTCGGCACCGATTGGCGATTGCGGGTGCGTGGCGAATAGCCGTCGTCGCGTCTCCGTCCAGCGTGCCCACGCGGCCGGCGAGGCCCCGGCAGCCCGTATCGCGCCATAGAGATCGGCGATCTGGCGCCGCCATTGCCAGAGCGCGACCGTATCGTTCACGCTGCCATCTCCGCGACAAGGGCGCCATACGTCGTCCGCTCGATCGGTCCGAGCGCGAACCGCACGCGCGGGCTGACCAGCGCCGCCAGTTCGTCCTCGTGCCGGTACAACGGCATCAGCGCGGTCAGAAGCGCGTCGCGCCCGACGGCGGGATGGAAGTAAATCTCGCTCACCCCTTCCGGCAGGTGCGGGATCAGTTCGAGCACACGCTCTTCCGTCATCGCGCCGCTCCACGTGAGCCCGAACACCGCATCGTTCAACGCCATCCCCGCACGCCGCGCCCGCCACCGCAGCAGCGACGACCACCGATGCAGCAGCCTTGCTCCGGATGTGGGTGCGACCCCGCAGGCCGCGAGCGTGCGCGGCGGCTCGGCAGGCACGCGGATCGCACGGAGCCCGAAGCGCCGGCCGATGCCGATCAACATGGCGCCGACCGTCGGATGCAGATGCATGTGTTTGTGCGCGTCCGCGTGGTCGAGCGGCAGTCCCGTCTCGCGGAATGCCGCGAACTGTGCGGCGATCTCCGCCGCGAGCTGACGGCGAACGTCCGGTCGGGTGAAATAACGGACGCCGAGGCCGAGTTGATGGGACGGAAACATCCCATTCCCGTCCACCAGCGCCGGGATCCCCGGTGGCGGGCACACCGCGGGTCCCTCGATCACCACCAGATGCAGCCCGACCGCCAAGCCGGGCATCGCCCGCGCCCGCCGTACGGCATCGGCCGCGGCCTCGCCCGCCACCATCAGGCTCGCGCTCGTCAGGACGCCGTCGCGATACGCCCGCTCGACGCTCTCGTTGACCTGCTCCGAAAGGCCGAAATCATCGGCCGTCAGAATGACGCGCTTCAGGCTGCTTCCTTGTGCCGCTCGCGCAGGAACTGGAAGAACTCCACGCCCTCGCGCAGCCGGCGCTTCATCATCTGCGGGCTGCGCACCATCTCGCCGACGATCGCGGCGATCTTCGGCGCACGGAAATAGAAGCGCCGATAGAACGTCTCCACGCTGTCGAAGATTTCCGTATGCGTCAGGTGCGGGTAATGCAGCGGCGCGATCTGCACGCCGTGATCGTCGATCAGCTCGGCGTTCGCCTCATCCAGCCAGCCGTTCTGGATCGCCTGATCGTAAAGGAAGGTGCCGGGATAGGGCGCCGCGAGCGACACCTGCAGGGTGTGCGGATTGATCTCGGTGGCGAACCGGGTCGTCTCCTCGATCGTCTCGCGGGTCTCGCCGGGAAGGCCCACGATGAACGTCCCGTGGATCCGGATGCCGAGCTCGTGGCAGTCCTTCGTGAACTTCCTCGCGACCTCGATCCGCATGCCCTTCTTGATGTTGTGGAGGATCTGCTGGTTGCCGCTCTCATAGCCCACGAGCAGGAGCCGCAACCCGTTGTCGCGCAGCACCTTCAGCGTCTCGCGGGGCACGTTCGCCTTGGCGTTGCAGGACCAGGTGACGCCGAGCTTTCCCAATTCGCGCGCGATCGCCTCGGCGCGCGGCAGATTGTCGGTGAAGGTGTCGTCGTCGAAGAAGAACTCGCGGACCTGCGGAAACGCCTTCTGCGCGAAGCGGATCTCCGCCGCGACGTGCTCGGGCGAGCGCACCCTGTAGCGATGCCCGCCCACCGTCTGCGGCCACAGGCAGAAGGTGCAGCGGCTTTTGCAGCCGCGTCCCGTGTAGAGCGAGACGTAGGGTGCAGCAGGTAGCCGATGAAGTAGTCCTCGATCTTGAGATCGCGCTGATAGACCTCCGTCACGAACGGCAGCTGGTCCATGTCCTCCAGCACCGCGCGGTCGCGGTTGTGGACGATCGACCCGTCCTTCGCCCGGAACGAGATCCCGTCCACCGCGGCCAAGTCGCGGCCCTCCGCGATCTCCTTGATCGTGAAGTCGAACTCGTTGCGCGCAACGAAGTCGATCGCCGAACCTCGCTGGAGGCTCTCTTCCGGCTGCACCGCGACCTTCGCGCCGACCATGCCGACGACGAGATTCGGGTTCGTCTCCTTCAGCGTCAGCGCGACCTTCGCGTCCGACGCAAAGGACGGCGTCGATGTGTGGATCACGCAAAGGTCCCGGCCCCTGACCTGCTCCAGAACCTCGTCCATGCGAATGCGCGCCGGCGGCGCGTCGATCAGCTTGCTGCCGGGGACCAGTGCGGCCGGCTGCGCGAGCCAGGTCGGGAACCAGAAGCTACGGATTTCGCGCTTCGCCTGGTATCTCGAGCCTGCGCCGCCATCGAAACCGTCGAACGACGGCGGCTGCAGGAAGAGCGTGTTCATCATCACTTTTCGATCCCGAACTAGCTCGCGGAGCCCGCCGCGGTATCCCTCGACGGGGCGTAAGCCGGCGCGTTTTGCGCCCGAGTCCGCATCATGTTCCCCCGCCATTCCACCTGATCGCTGCGGTAACTGGCCAGCAGGACGGCCATGGACAAGAGGTCCCGCAACGGCAGCAACAGCACCGGAGGAGCGCCTCCCAGGCCGCGGCTGCGCAGCGAAAGAGCGTGCTCGATCCCGAGCGCGCAAGCGGCCCGTGCGACCCATGCCGCCAGGAACAGCGCCACCGCCCACTCGTGCCCGCCGCTGAGTATCAGCGTCAGCGATGCCCAGGCGAGGGGATACTGCATCGCCGATAGCGAGAACGACACCGGCACCAGCGACAGCACCGTCCGCGACCAGCGCAGCTCGTGCCGGAACAGCGGCCCGATGTGCCGCTCCGGCACCGTCGTGGCCGTCATCGTTGCCGCCAGCCGCACCGACAGCCCCTGCTGCTGCACCAGCAGCCCGAGCACGTGATCGTCCGCCAGTTCGTCGGCGACACGCGCCAGCCCACCAATCGCGGCCAGCGTTTCTCGCCGCAGCGCCATCGTCACGCCCAGCGCATCCTGTCGCCCCAGGGCGCGGGCCACCAGCGCGCCCGGCAGGAAGGTGTGGCTCAGCCCGGTCGCCCCGAGCGCCCCTGCCATCGACCGATCGCTCGGCAGGCCGGCATAGAGCGTTGTCACCAGCCCGGTGCCGGGACGCGCGAAGCCGGCGGCGATCGCGTCGAGGTAGTTTGGCGCGACATGCACGTCGCTGTCGCCCATCACGAGGTGGTCGTGCTTCGCCGCTCGCAGCATGTTCAAGAGGTTGCAGATCTTGCGGTTCTTGCCCGTCCCCGACGGGTCGACCACCAACGCAATATCCCTCCCGGGATACCGCGCGCGGATGCGTCCGACGACGCCGACCGCCGGGTCGGACGGATCCTGGACGCCGAACACGATCTGGAAGACGGGGTAGTCGATCTCGCACACGGACGCGAGCGCCTCCTCCAGCAGCGGCTCGTCGCCGCAAAGCGGCTTGAGGATCGTCATCGGCGGCCGCGCCGCCAGCGGCGCCGGGTCGTTCAAGATGCGGGCGAAGCGGCGGACACAGTGGAGGCCGACCACCGCCTGCGCGATCCCAACTGCAGCCAGCACCGCGCAGATCAGCGCCGCCGCACAGAGGGGTGAGGACAGCGGCACGTTCAGCCCTTGCTGCCCGCCGCGAGGGTTGCCGTCTTGTTCTGGAGCATCGCGATGAGCCCGCTCGGATCATTGTTGCTGAGGGCGGAGCGGAAATCGGAGCGCTGCACCGCGACCCGGCTGATCGAGCCGTCGAGGAGCACGTCGACGATCTTGTATCCCGCCCCGGTGTCGCGAACCACGTAGTCGAACCGCGTCGTCCCGCCCGAGTCGATGAACTGCGTGCTCACGACGTGATCGTTGCCGACCCGGCGAACCGCAGGAGAGATCTCGAAGCGCTGGCCGTTGAAACTGTCGAAATTCGCGACATAGCTCGCCGCGGTGAACCGGGTGAAGGCCTGGATCAGCTGTTGCTGCTGCTCGGGCGAGAAGTTGGCGAAGCGGAGCCCCACCGTCGCCTGCACCACGCCCGGGAGATCGAAGGCACGCTGCACGACGGCAATGAACATCTGCATGCGTTGCTCGAACGGCGTCGCGGTACCCGCCTTCATCACGGCGATCAGGCCGTCGTCCAACGCCACGACCGGCGCCGTCTGCCCGGCGGCGTCCTGGGCCACGGCGGGCATGCCCGTGGAGGCCAGGGCTACCGCTCCCAACAACCAGAATAGTCGTCGCGTGACCGCCATAGTCATGCTGGATCCGCCTTTATCGGGTTTCGCCCAATGCGATGAGCGCGGCTGCGGCAATGTGGGTTGCCGCCAGCCCCGCTGTCGCAATCTGCTTCGCCGGGCTGTCATGATCCAGGAACACATCCGGCAGCACCATCGGCCTGACCTTGAGCCCGCCGTCGAGCAATCCGCGCCAGCTCAGGAACTGCAGCACCGCCGCGGCGAAGCCGCCGACGCTGCCCTCCT
>DATAPS010000210.1:0-17059 GCA_036265085.1 Acetobacteraceae bacterium
GCTTCGGTGAGGCTCAGGGTGCGCGAGGTCCGCCACAGGAGCTGCGCGCCCAGATGTGTCTCCAACGCCGCGACCTGCTTGCTGATAGCGGGCTGTCCGACGCCGGATTCCCGTGCGACGGCGGAAAAGCTCCCGCTCTGGATTACGCGGACGAATGTCCTGATCGCAGCGATCTCGTCCAGGCTCGATCCTCCCTACAATCGCAATCATCGGGTGTCAGGAATGGATGGTAGTCCTGGGGCCGGCCTTTCGGCCAGTTCCAAGAATGGCATCTTGCGTTCGGGACATCGGAGGCAAGCCATGACGAGTCCAGCGCTTCCGGCGCCGGTCGAGGCCTATATCGCTGCCACGAATGCATTCGATCTCGACGCGTTCATGGCGACGTTCGAGGAGAACGCCCTGGTGAACGACCACAGGGACGAATTCGCCGGCCGGGACGCCATCCGGGCGTGGGCGCAGCGGGAGATCATCGGAGACCGGGTGACCATGCAGGTCACCGGCGCGACCCGGCGCGGCGTGACCGCCGCGGTGAACGCGATCATTGGAGGTAACTTCGACAAGACCGGCTTGCCTGATCCGCTCGTGCTCACGTTCTACTTCGCGGTGAACGCGAAGCGGATCGAACAGCTCGTCATTGTGCATAACAAGCGGAGCGCGGGGCGTGAGTGACCTGCGGTGACTCGCGGCCCGGAACGGGAAGCCGCTGATCCGTGCGCCGCTTAACGGTCATTCCTGCGACTTTGCGATGAACTCGGGCGACTTCGCGATGAAAGCGGCGGTCTGTGCACTCACAGGTCGATGCCGTCACGCCTGATCTCGCTCTTGAGCGCGACGGCTTGCAGTCGCGCTTGCAGGCGCGGAAGCTCGCAGAGCCGTGGTCTGTTAACAAAACGGGAGGGAGCATGTCGCAAGACGCGCCGCTCGGGGCTGTCCCGGAGCTTGATTTCGACCCGTTCTCCCAGACGTTCTTTGAGGATCCCCATCCGCATCATACGGCCGTCCGCGAGAGCGGACCGGTGGTGCGGCTGCCGGCGCACGGATGCTGGGCGACCGGCCGCTACGACGAGGTGCGGTCCATGCTGATGGACTGGGAGAGCTTCGGCTCGAGCCGCGGCGTCGGGCTGACCGACTACAACACGCACCCGCCGTATCGCGGCCCGAGCCTCGTGCTCGAGACCGACCCGCCGCTGCACACGCGCCGGCGCGCGGTCCTCAATGCGGTGTTGTCGCCCGCGGCGCTGCGGGCGCTGCGGCCGCATTTTGCGAAGGCGGCGGATGAGCTCGCGGAACGGGTCGTTGGCGCCGGGGTGTGCGATGGCATTCGTGACATTGCCGAGGCCTATCCTCTGGCGGTATTTCCGGACGCGGTCGGCATGACGGAGCATGGGCGCGAGTGCCTGCTTCCGTATGGCAATTTCGTGTTCAACTCGATGGGACCGCGGAACGCGCTGCTGGAAGCGTCGCTTGCCGAGTTGGCGCCGCTGAACGACTGGGTAGCGCGGCAGACGAAGCGCGCGGAGCTGAGCGCTGACGGGTTCGGCGCCGCCATATACGCGGCGGCCGACCGCGGCGAGATCACGATGGAGGAAGCGCCGCTGCTGGTGCGCTCCCTGCTGTCCGCCGGCGTCGACACGACCGTGAACGCACTTGGGGCGGCGCTGTTCTGCTTCGCGCAGTTCCCAGCCGAGTGGGAGCGGCTGCACGCCGACCCGGGCCTCGCGCGCGGCGCCTTCGAGGAAGCGATCCGTTTCGAGACTCCGGTGCAGACATTCTTCCGCACGGCCACGCGCGATGTGGAGCTGGGCTGCGTACCGATCCCCGAAGGGCAGAAGGTGCTGATGTTCTTCGCCGCGGCGAACCGCGATCCGCGGCATTGGGACAATCCCGATGCATTCGTCATCGACCGTCCGCCTGGCGGGCACGTCGGATTCGGGGCGGGCATCCACATGTGCGTGGGACAGGTCCTTGCGCGTCTCGAAGGCGAGCTGATGCTGGCGGCTCTGGCCCGGCGGGTCGCGCGGATCGAGATCGCGGGGACTCCGGCGCGGCGGTTCAACAACACGCTGCGCGGACTGCGGACGCTCCCGCTGCGCCTGCATCCGGCCTAGCGGTTCGCCGGAGCGTGCGAGCCACGTGGCGTGAGCGGTCGGTCAGCGCGACGACCCGAAATTGAGCTCGACGTCGTCGCGCGGCGCTTCGTCGATCGAAACGGCGCGCGGTCGGGCGCCCGGGAGTTTCGGCGAGTCGTCCTCCTGCATCAGGAAGACCGCGTAGCCTTTTACCCGCGCCGTGATCATGTTCCCCGCCGGGGGAGCCGTATCGATCACGGAGATGTAGAAGCCGCGCCAGCCTCGCATCTTCCTGTTGAAGCGGTGCCCGACGATGTAGTTGTGCCCGGGATCATTCTCGTTCGCGTCCGTCAGGACGAGCTGGCCGCTGCCGCGCATCGTGTCCGCCATTCCGGTGCCTGGAGCAAACAAGTCGCGCGAAGCACGTCCGAGCACGACCAAATCCCAGGAAGCCGACACCTGCAGCGCGGGGTAATCGCTGTCGGGGTCGGTCCAGTGGTCCTCGGGCACCCAGACGACGAACGGTTGCGGACCCAGATCGACGATCAGCTCCTTACCATCCCGTGTCGTGTAGATCGGCACCCATTTGCCGTCCTGCTCGAAGCGGATGCCCAGCGCGGGCGTTTCCCAGACGTGGTTGTCGCGTGGCTCCGGCGGATAGACCGGTCCCGGCTCGCTGCAGTTGACCGTTGCCGTGTTCCAGTTGCCTTGGATGATCGCGACGCAGCTGCCGCTATTGTCGATGCTTCCTGCTGCCTGCGACAACAAGGGTGCGCAGACGGCGACGGTTCCGCACAAAATTCCGAGGCGCGGGATCATCGTGTGGGCACGTTGTTGCCGTTGCCCTGAATGATGGTTGCATTGTTGCCGGTGTTGTTGATCGAGCCATAGGACGGAGCGGCCGCGACGGGAGGCGGCGGCGAGTTGTATTGGTTCATGAGCTGGTCGACGGCCTGGAGCTTGTCTTTCGTCGAGAGATCGTTCGAGTCGGCGATGAGCTGACACTTCAGATAGATCACGCGGTCCCAGACATAGAGCCGGTCGGCTTGTGGGAATTCCTTGAGGACGTTCTGCGAGACGTCGCGGTACGTGCCCTCGGCACCGCCATCGATCTTCGCCAGTTTTGCGAACCATCCGTCGACGGCGGCATTGAGCTTGCCGGTGAACGACCGATCCGTGTTCTGCGCCGGCAACGGCTGAAGCTTGTCGCATTGGAGCGCCGCGCCGGCGGGCGCGAACTGGGCTGCTACCCCCAATATGGAGGCGACAGCAAGGGCAACGATCCGCATCGCCTTCTCCTTCTCGGCCCGTGCGCGGAACAGTATCTCTCCTTTCGGTCCTTGTCATTTAGTCGTGGCTGGGGATTCGCCCGCGCAGCTCGACCGGCCTTGCGTTCGCACGCGGAGCGGCATCTGCTCCCGGGCTCCGATGTCAAATCGACGGAGAACCCACGTGCACCCTGACTCCCCGCTGCGTCTGGCCCTCACCGGCGACAGCATCATCCAGCGCCGGCTGCTGAGTCGGAGCGACGAGGCGGTGCGCCCGCTGTTCGATCTGATCCGCGGTGCGGATCTCGCCTTCACCAACCTCGAGGTATTGCCCAACGACTACCGCGGCCATCCGGCGCAGGAGAGCGGCGGCTCTCATTTCGGCGCACCGGCCTGGGTGGTGGACGAGCTGACGGAAGCAGGGTTCGACCTGTTCGCGTTCGCGACGAACCACTGCCTCGACTACGGCATCGCCGGCCTGCTCGCCTCGATGGGGGCCCTCGACGAGCGCGGGGTCAGCTACGCCGGGGTCGGACGCAACGTCGAGGATGCGCGGCGGCCGGTGTATCACGCGCATCCCAAGGCGACGGTGGCGATGCTCTCGTGCTGCGCGACGTTCGCGAAAGGACAGGAGGCGAGCGCGCAGACCCGGGACATGCCGGGGCGCCCGGGGATCGCGCCGCTGCGGCACGACACGGTCTATGAGGTCTCGGAGCAACAGCTTTCCGCCTTGCGCGAGATCGCGGAGCAGACCGGGCTGGAGGCGCAGCGGCAGCAGTTCATCAAGTCCGGCTTCAAGTTCCCGCCCGACGATCCGGCGATCGTGCCGTTCGGCGAGATGAATTTCCGCGCGGCGGAGCGGCCGGCGATCCGGATGACGGCGAAGGCGAAGGACGTGGAGGCGATCGCGCATTGGGTGCGAGAGGCGCGGGGTCTGTCCGATCTCGTCCTGGTCAGCGTGCACGCGCACGAGCAAGGCGCCGACAAGGAGGAGCCGGCGGAGTTCCTCCCGGTGTTCGCGCACCGCATGATCGATGAGGGCGCCGATCTCGTTGTCGGCCACGGCCCGCATCTGCTGCGCGGTATCGAGGTGTACCGGGGCAAGCCGATTTTCTATAGCCTCGGCAACTTCCTCGGGCAGAACGAACTGGTGCCGCGGCTGCCGTCCGACTCGTACGAGCGGTTCCGGGCAGCGACCGATCTCAAGCCCGGCGAGGTGTATCGGGTGCGCACGGACAACGACCGCAAGGGGTTTCCCGCGGACCGGCGTTTTTGGGAGGGCGTGGTCCCGATCTGCACCTTCGCGGACGGCGCGCTCACCGCGATCGAGCTGCATCCGATCAGTCTCGGGCTGGGGGAGAAGGCGCATGTCCGTGGGCGCCCGAGACTGGCGCAGGGATCGGAGGCCGGGTCGATCCTGACGCGGCTTGCGGCGCTGTCGCGGCCGTTCGGGACCGAGTTTACCCGACTCGACGATATCGCAACAGTGACGCTCGGCGAAGCCAGGAAGGTGCGGGCGGCGGCGCTGGAAACCGTTGGATCATATGGCGTTGAAGCCGATCAGTGAAATCCGCGGCGGTGAGCCGCTTCGTTCTCGGCAAGTGACCGCGACGTTCCACCGGACACGGATCGTCGTGGCCCTTGCCGCGCTTTGGCTCGGGCTCACCGAACTCCCGGCACCTGCCGATGCGGCCGGTGCGAACGATTTTCCGCCAACAATCGATTGGGGCAACCAGACCCTGGTGCGCAACGGGGTCGGCGAGCGGACCTTCTCGTTCCTTCACATCCGCATCTACGTCGCGGCTCTCTACCTCACGCGACCAAGCCACGACGCGACGGAGATCATCGAGCGGATGCCGGCGCGCGTGCTGATCTTCCGCTTCATCCGCGACGTCGACGAGGAGCGCGCGCGCGCCGCGTGGAAGGAGGGCTTCGACGACAACTGCACCGCCCCGTGCCGCGTGAGCGCCCCGGTCATCGCGGGATTTCTCGCACGGGTCACAGCGCTGCACGCGGGCGATGAGACGAGCCTTGCCGTTATCGGCAACACCGTCACAGCGCGCAACGGCTCACGCGCGCTCGGTTCGGTTGACGACGCGGCGTTCGCGCACCTTGTGCTGGCCTCCTTCATCGGAAGCAAGCCGGCATCAGAGGCGCTCAAGCGAGGGCTACTCGGGGAACGCTGACGCGCAATCCACGGCTACGACGCAGACTGAAACGCGATCCGGGTGCCCCAAGGATCCTCGATCGCATCCCGCTCCCCGGTCGCATGCATTGCGACGTAGGAAAGTCCCGCGCGGTCGGGATTGCGGCGGCCGGCGCCGCGGCTGTTCCAGACGTTGCAGGCGACGTGGTGGTGATAGCGACCGGTCGAGAGAAAGACGGCGCCGTTGCCGGCACGCACGACGTCGAGGCCGACGGTCTCCGTCCAGAAGCGCGTTGCCGCGGCGATGTCGCCCACGCGCAGGTGCACGTGGCCGATCCGGGCATCCGCCGGCGCACCTGTCCAAGGCCGCCCGGAGCGGTCGGCGAGCAGCGCGTCCAGGTCGAGCCGCTCGGTGCTCATCCGGATCTGGTCGCCCTCCCAGGTCCAACGGTCGCGCGGGCGGTCCGCATACACCTCGATTCCGTTGCCCTCAGGGTCGCTGAGATAGATCGCCTCGCTGACGCCGTGATCCGACGCGCCGTCGAGCGGGATGCGCCGCTCCGTCGCATGGGCGAGCCAGTCCGCGAGTGCGGCCCGCGACGGCATGAGGAAGGCGGTATGGAACAGGCCAGCCTCGCGCGGATCGTCCGGCAGCGCGTCCGGCCGATGCGCGAGATCGAGGATTGGAACACCGCCAGCGCCGAGGCGGGCGGCGTTGCCGCTGCGGGCGATGACCTCGAGTCCGATCACGTCGCGATAGAAGGCGCGCGTGACGTCCAGATCGCGTACGACGAGGCCGACCTCGGCCACACCGTTCGTGACGACGCGCGCAAGCGTCCCGGTATTCGTATCCACGGCGTCCCTCATCTCCAGCGTTCGCGGGACATGGGGGCGCGCCGTGCCGCGAACAATCCGACGCTCCGCCGCTTCGGTTGCAACCGGCGGCCTCGCCCCCGATGCTGAAGCGAGCGAGGGAGACCGCACGAGATGGACGAGGATTTCCGGAAAGCGGCGCTGGAGTACCACCGGTCGCCGCGGCCGGGTAAGCTGCAGATCGAGCCGACCAAGCGTATGGCGACCCAGCGCGACCTCGCGCTCGCGTATTCCCCGGGCGTCGCAGCCGCGTGCGAGGAGATCCATGCGCATGCCGACACCGCCTACGACTACACCGCGCGCGGCAATCTGGTTGCGGTGATCAGCAACGGCACCGCGGTGCTCGGTCTCGGCAACATCGGCGCGCTCGCCTCCAAGCCCGTGATGGAGGGGAAGGCGGTCCTGTTCAAGAAATTCGCTGGCATCGATGTCTTCGACATCGAAGTCGATCAGCAGGACCCCGACCGTTTCTGTGATGTGGTCGCCGCGCTGGAGCCGACCTTCGGGGCGGTGAACCTCGAGGACATCAAGGCGCCGGAGTGCTTCGAAATCGAGGCGAAGCTGCGTGCGCGGATGCGCATTCCGGTCTTCCACGACGACCAGCACGGCACCGCCATCACGGTTGCGGCCGCCGTGCGCAATGCGCTCCTGCTGCAAAAGAAACGGCTGGAGGACGTCAAGCTCGTGGCTTCGGGCGCAGGCGCCGCGGCGATGGCCTGCGTCGATCTGCTTGTCGTCATGGGGCTGAAGCCCGAGAACGTGACGCTGACCGACATCAACGGCGTGGTGCATGCCGATCGTCCGGGGATCACCGATCGTATGGCGCCTTATGCGCGCAAGACGGAGGCGCGCACGCTCGAAGAGGTGCTCGACGGCGTTGACATCTTCCTGGGACTGTCGGCGCCGCGCGTGCTCAAGCCCGAGTGGCTCGGCAAGTTCGCCGAGCGCCCGATCATCCTCGCGCTGGCCAATCCGGAGCCCGAGATCCTCCCGGAAGCGGTGCGCGCGGCACGGCCCGACGCGATCGTCGCGACGGGGCGGAGCGACTATCCGAACCAGGTGAACAACGTCCTCTGCTTCCCGTTCATCTTCCGCGGCGCGCTCGACGTCGGCGCCACCACGATCAACGAGGAGATGAAGCTCGCCGCCGTGGAGGCGATCGCGGAGATCGCGCGGATCGAGGCGAGTGAGGTGGTTGCGGCGGCCTATCACGGGGCGGCGCCGGTGTTCGGGCCGGACTACATCATACCGAAACCGTTCGACCCGCGGCTGATTCTCCAGATCGCGCCGGCGGTGGCGCGGGCGGCGATGGTGAGCGGCGTCGCGCGGCGGCCGATCGCGGATTTCGCCGCCTATCGGCACGATCTCGAGCACTTCGTGTTCCGCTCGGGGCAGCTGATGCGGCCGGTGTTCGAGGCGGCGAAGGCGCGGCAGGCGCGCATCGTCTACGCCGAGGGCGAGGACGAGCGGACCTTGCGCGCGGTACAGACGCTCGTCGACGACCAGGTCGCCGAGCCGATCCTGATCGGCCGCCGCGCGGTGATCGAGCGGCGCGTGCACGAGATGGGCCTGCGCATCGATTGCGCGCAGAGCGTGCGCATCCTCGACCCCGCGGTGGACGCAGCCCTGTTCGAGCCGCTGGTCGCCGACTATCAGCGCCTCGTCGGCCGCCGCGGCGTGCCGCCCGACGCGGCGGCGATCCGCGTGCGCAACCGCCCCACCGTCGCCGCCTGCCTGCTGCTGCACGGCGGCCACGCTGACGCCGCGATCTGCGGCGGCACCGGCAACTGGTGGCAGCACATGCTCTACGTGATGCCGATCATCCCGCGCCGGCCCGACGTCTCGCGCATCTTCGCCCTCTCCTGCCTGATCCTGCAGGCGGGCGCGGTGTTCATCGGCGACACCTACATGAACGTCGATCCCTCGGCGGAGGAAATCGCGGAGATGACGCTGCTGGCCGCCGACGCGGTGCGCGGCTTCGGCCTCGCGCCGAAGGCGGCGATGCTGTCGCATTCGAGCTTCGGCTCCAGCAATTCGCCGAGCGCGCGCAAGATGCGCCAGGCGCTGCAGCTCGTGCGGATGCGCGCGCCGGGGCTCGAGGTGGACGGGGAGATGCACGCCGACGCCGCGTTGGCCGAGGCGATCCGGCAGCGGGCCGTGCCGGACAGCCGGCTCTCGGGTACGGCCAACCTGCTGATCATGCCGTCGTTGGATGCGGCGAACATCGCGTTCAACCTGCTGAAGGCGGCGGCCGATGGGCTGCCGGTCGGGCCGCTGCTGCTGGGGATGTCGAAGCCGGTGCATGTGGTCGTGCCGAGCGTGACAGCGCGAGGGATCGTCAACATCAGCGCGATCGCGGCGACGGAGGCTGTATTGGCGGCGGACGGCGCACCGGCCGCGCAGAAGGGCGGCGTGCTCGCCCGGCTTGAGCATGGCTAGCGTCGCGTGATCTTCCTCCTGCTCGGCTGCGTGACGCTGCTCGTGCTGATGGGCGCGCTCGGCGCGTTCTCGAAGGCGCAGGTCGCGAGCATCAAGGCGTTCGGCTTCTGGGTGGCGGCGATCGGGGGGCTGCTGCTCGCGGCGATGCTGCTGCTGACCGGGCGCGGGGCGATCGCGCTGGCGGCGCTGGGGCTGCTCGGGCCGCTGCTGTGGAGCTGGATCGGCGAGGCGCGCCTGGGGGGGACGCGCATGGGCGGCCGCGCCGGCCGCGGGGCGCCAGCGGGGGGTGCCAGGGGCAGCGGGCGGATGACCCGGGCCGAGGCATTCGAGGTGTTGGGGTTGCAGCCGGGCGCCTCGCGTGAGGATATCCTGGCGGCGCACCGACGATTGATGCGGGCGGCGCATCCGGATACCGGCGGGTCGGACTGGCTGGCGGCCCGCATCAATCTCGCGCGCGACACATTGTTATCGTGAGTCCTATGTGAGGCAGGAACCCGCGGATCGGCACGGTGTTGGCTGGTCCGGGCCGGGCGCCTTGAACGGGGAAGGGCTGCCGTGGCAGTACAGAAACGGGAAACGGCTTGGCGCCTGGACCCTAACGTGTGAGGGACGCGACATTGACCAAGCCGCTCCGTAAAGCCGTGCTGCCCGTGGCGGGGCTCGGCACAAGGTTCCTGCCGGCGACGAAAGCGATGGCGAAGGAGATGCTACCAGTCGTCGACCGGCCGCTGATCCAATACGCGATCGACGAGGCGCGAGCCGCCGGCATCGAGCAGTTCTGCATGGTGACAGGTCGCGGCAAGACCGCGCTGGTCGAGCATTTCGATATCGCCTACGAGCTCGAGGCGACGTTGCGGGAGCGCGGCAAGTATGCCGAGCTCGCGGCGCTCCGCGATAACCAGTTGCCGCCGGGCGCGATCGCGACGGTGCGGCAGCAGGAGCCGCTCGGGTTGGGTCACGCGATCTGGTGCGCGCGGTCGTTCATCGGCGACGACCCGTTCGCGATTCTCCTCCCCGACGATCTCGTGCTGGCCGACGTACCGTGCATGAAGCAGCTCGCCGACGCCTACGAGACGACCGGCGGCTGTGTCGTCGCGGTCACAGAAGTGCCGCGTGAGCAGACCAATCGATACGGCATTCTCGACGTCGGCGCCGATGACGGGCGGCTCGTCGAAGTGCGTGGGCTGGTCGAGAAGCCGAAGCCGGAGGTGGCCCCGTCCAATCTCTCGATCATCGGACGTTACGTGCTGCTGCCGCAGGTACTCGCGCATCTGGCGCGAATGGAGCGTGGTGCGGGCAACGAGGTGCAGCTCACCGACGCCATGGCGCGGATGATCGGCCAGGTGCCGTTCCACGGTCTGCGCTACGAGGGGCGGCGTTTCGACTGCGGTGACAAGATCGGCTTCCTCGAGGCGCAGGTCGCGTTCGCGTTGAAGCGGCCGGACATGGGACCGGCGGTACGCGCCTTCCTGAAGAGCTACCTTGCGGAGACCGAGACGGTGACGGCATGACGAAGAAGTTCCACCATCGGTTCGATCCCACGGTTCTGCGCGAATACGACATCCGCGGGATCGTCGGGCGCACGCTCGGCCGCGACGACGCCTTCGCGGTCGGCCGCTGCTTCGGCAGCGTGGTCGTGCGGTCGGGCGGCCGGACGGCGGCGGTCGGATACGACGGGCGGCTCTCGTCGCCCGATCTGGAGCCCTGGCTTGTGAACGGGCTCAAAGCCTGCGGGCTGGAGGTGATCCGGGTCGGGCGCGGGCCGACGCCGATGCTCTACTATGCGTCGCACGCGATGGAGGCTGACGGCGCGGTGATGCTCACCGGGAGCCACAATCCGCCGGACTACAACGGCTTCAAGATGGTGCTGCAGCGCAAGGCGTTCTTCGGCACCCAGATCGGCGACATTGGCCGTATGGCCGAGGCGGGCGATGTCGTCGAGGAGGCCGATGGCCCGGTACGCGATGTCGACGTGTCGCAGGACTATGTGGCGCGCGTGCTGTCGGATTGGGACGGCGGCGACCGGATCCTGACGGTCGTGTGGGACAACGGGAATGGTGCGGCGGGCGAAGTGCTGCAGCGCCTCGTGAAGGGTCTGCCGGGGAACCACACCGTGCTGTTTCCGGAAATCGATGGGCGGTTCCCGAACCATCACCCCGACCCGACCGTCCCCCGCAACCTGGAACACCTGATCGCGGCGGTGCGTACACGCCACGCGGATGTAGGCATCGCTTTCGACGGCGACGCCGACAGGATCGGCATCATCGACGACAAGGGCGAGATCCTGTTCGGCGACCAGCTGATGGTGGTGCTGGCGCGGGACGTACTGCGGGAGCACCCGGGCGCCACGATCGTCGCCGACGTGAAGGCCAGTCAGGTGCTGTTCGACGAGATCGCGCTCGCCGGCGGTGTGCCGCTGATGTTCAAGACCGGGCATAGCCTGATCAAGGCGAAGATGGCCGAGATCGGCAGCCCGCTGGCGGGCGAGATGTCAGGGCACACGTTCTTCGCGGACCGCTGGTACGGGTTCGACGACGCGCTGTACGCGGCGGTCCGGCTGCTCGGCATCCTCGCCCGGATGGACAGGCCGCTCTCGGCAGTGCGCGAGGCGTTGCCGCATGTCGTGAACACGCCGGAGTTGCGGTTCGACTGCGACGATAACCGCAAGTTCGCCGTGATCGACGAGGTCGCGGCACGGCTGCGGGAATCCGGCGCCAAGGTGTCCGATATCGATGGGGTGCGTGTGCAGACGCCTGACGGATGGTGGCTGCTGCGCGCGTCGAACACGCAGGCGGTGCTGGTGGCGCGGGCGGAGGCGACGAGCGCCGAGGGACTTGAACGGCTCAAGGCGGAGCTCGTCGAGCAACTCGCCGAGTCGGGATTGGAGGCACCCGATTTCAGCGGGGCTCACGCGGGCCATTGACCGCCTGCCGGATCGGCGTAGGCGCCGTTACGCGCCGGGGCACGCCGCCGATGCGGATCGTCGAGGTTGCAGCGCGGCAACAGCCGGTCGCGCAGCCCCAGGACCGGGTGCCATTCGCGATCCACTAGATCACGCTGCCGCGACCGACTGCCTCATCGCTTGACGCGTACACGAGCTCGAGCACGCTGATCTGCGGGATCGCGAACCACTCCCGCCCGATTCCAGGATGAAAGCCGGCACGATCGCGTGGGTGAGCGGGATCGTGATCGTGAAGCTGGTGCCCAGCCCCGGTTTGCTCGCCAGCTCGATGGTCCCGCCAGTCCGCTCGATATTCGTCTTGACGACGTCCATCCCGACGCCGCGTCCGGAGACCGAGGTGACCCTGGCGGCGGTCGAGAATCCGGCGAGGAAGATGAATCGATGGATCTGCGCGTCGCTCATGGCGGCGAGCTCGGCCTCGCTCGCAAGGCCTCGGGCGAGCGCCTCCGCGCGGATCCGATCCACCGGCAGGCCTCGGCCGTCATCGGCCATTTCGATGATGATGTGGCCGCCTTGGTGGAGCGCGTTGAGTGTGATCCGTCCGGTCTCCGGTTTGCCCGCTTCGCGCCGCTCGGTGGGTCGTTCGAGTCCGTGATCCGCGCTGTTGCGCACCATGTGCGTCAGCGGATCCTTTATCAGCTCGAGCACTTGGCGATCGAGCTCGGTGTCCCCGCCGGTCATGTGCAACTCGATCTTCTTGCCAAGCTCTTGCTCGAGGTTGCGCACGAGCCGCCGCAGCTTGTTCCAGGCATGCCCGATCGGCTGCATGCGCGTCTTCGTCACGCCTTCCTGCAGATCGGACGTGATCTGCGACAGCCGTTGCAGCGGCGCGGCGAAGGCGCTCGTCTCACCGGACTTCTCCTCCTTCGCCCGAGCGAGCTGGAGGAGCTGGTTGCGCGCGAGCACGAGTTCGCTGACCAACCTCATCTGCTCTTCCAGCACGTCGACGCCGACCCGGACCGTCTGCGGCGCCAGTTTCGGCTCCGGCGCAATGGCCGCGTCGCGTGACCGACTGGTTTCGGCGTTGGGCATGCGCGGTTGGGAGGCCGCTGACGGATCGGCCGCGACGAACCCGCGTTCGGCGATCGCATCGAGCCGTGCGATCAGTGCGCCGTCCTCACGGGCGGCTTCGCTCCCGGTTCCCGCGAGACCGGCGACGATCACCTTGATGACGTCGATGGCGGCGAGCACGGTCGTGATCAGATCCGGCGTGACCGGCAGCACCTTGTCCCGGACGCGGCCGAGCACGTTCTCCGCGGCATGGGCGACGCGCTCGAGCCGCGGCGTGCTCAGGAAGCCGCACGTGCCCTTGATCGTGTGAACGAGGCGGAAAATCCGCGAAAGCGTGTCGGCGTCGTCGGGCGACTGTTCCAGCGATAGCAAGGCCGAATCCAGCTCGGCCAGGCTCTCGTTCGTCTCGCTGAGGAAGTCCGCCAGCAGATCGTCCATCTCGGTCCCGCTCGATCGCGTCCGCGCGCCGTGCCCGCGCGGCCATCCTTCACGTGAGCGATGGACGATCGGTAAAGGCGGGGTCGGACGGGTGGGCCCAGGAGGCGGGTCAGCGCGCCTGCAGTAGCAGGGGCGCGGCCCGCTCGGAGCCGGCGGGAAGCAGCATCGCGATGCGGAGGGAGTCCACATGCGCGAAGAGCGCGGTCAGCGGCGCCTGCAGCGCGCGCGCGCTCTCGGGCTCCGGGACTTCGAGCGCGGCGAGCGCGTAGCCGGCATCGACGAGGTCGCGCGCGAGCTCAGCGTGCCAGGCGGCGCGCGGTCCGTCGATCTCGACGAGGAAGCCGGCCCGCGATTCCCCACTGATGCCGATGCGACCGCCGCGCGGCAGGCTCTCGGCCGCAAGCAGCGCGGCGTTGAGCAGCAGCCGCGCCATCACCGCCGGAACGATCGAATCACGTCCGTCGATCACGACCGTGAGGTTCGGCCGCTCCAGCGCACCCGCGAGCGTCCGGATCTCGGGGATCTTCCGCGATGCCGCCGGTCCCCAGGCGGCACGCAGCAGCCGCAGTCGCTTCACCGCCACATCGGCGGCTTCGGCCGCGAGCGCGCGCGCCTCGCCATTCGGGCCGGCGTCGTCCTCGGCGAGTTCGAGCGCGGCGGACACGGTGCCGAGCGGTCCGGCCAGATCGTGACAGAGCCGGCTCGCGAGGAGTTCCGCAATTCGCAAGGCTGTCGGGAGGGCGTCCAACCGGCATTCGCTCCGTGTCACGCGTTAACTCGCAACGTGGGGCGGCAACGCGTCCTCCTGCAACCCGCGCCTGTTCGGCGATGGTAGGACGGCCTATGTTCGTGATCGATCAGGAAACGCGATATGCCGGTCTCGGCGGGGTACGCTGCAGCGCTCGGATATGAACCGGGGCAATGGGTGCGGCATCCCGGCCAGCCGGACTGGGGGGTCGGGCAGGTGCAGTCCGTCGTGGGCGAGCGGGTGACGGTCAATTTCGAGAACGCCGGAAAGGTGCTGGTAAACGTCCGGGTCGTCGCTCTTGAGCTTTGCGATTGAGCGGCGACTTGCGCTCGGCTGTCGCGATGAACACATCCCGCGTGCCCGGGAGGGACATGAACACTGCCATGATCGACCCGTTCGGCCGGGCTATCACCTACCTTCGCGTCTCGGTCACCGATCGCTGCGACCTTCGCTGCGTCTATTGCATGGCCGAGGAGATGACGTTCCTTCCGCGTGCGGAGCTGCTCACGCTGGAGGAACTCGATCGGCTGTGCGCCGCGTTCATCGCGCTCGGCACGTCGAAGATCCGCATCACCGGCGGCGAACCCCTGGTCCGGCGCGACGTGATCACCCTGTTCCGCGCGCTCGGGCAGCGGCTCGGGGAAGGCGGCTTGCGCGAGCTCACGCTCACCACGAACGGCACCCAGCTGGCTCGCTACGCGGCGGACCTGTTCGCCGCCGGCGTGCGCCGCGTCAACGTCAGCATCGACACCCTTGATCCCGTACGCTTCGCCGCGATCACACGGCGCGGGCGACTTGAACAGGTGCTCGACGGTGTGTTCGCAGCCAAGGCTGCCGGGCTCGCGGTCAAGATCAACGCTGTGGCGCTGAAGGGCGAGAACGAGAACGAGATCGACGCAATGCTCGCCTGGTGCGGCGAGCACGGGTTCGATCTCTGCTTGATCGAGACCATGCCGCTCGGCGAAATCGGCGAGGATCGGACCGACCAATATCTGCCGCTCTCGCTCGTGCGCAGCCGGCTCAAGCGCAACTGGACGCTGGAGGAGACGGATTACCGCACCGGTGGTCCGGCTCGGTATTTCACGGTCGCGGAGACACGGCGTCGGGTCGGCTTCATCACGCCGATGACCCACAATTTCTGCGAGAGCTGCAACCGGGTCCGCCTTACCTGCACGGGCACGCTCTTCATGTGCCTCGGCCAGGACGATCAGGCCGATCTCCGCTCGGTGCTGCGCAGCGGGGCCAGCGACGAGGAGATTCGGGCGGTCATTCAGGCTGCGATCGCCCGGAAACCGAAGGGGCATGACTTCATCATCGACCGACGACAGACGGCCCCCTCCCTCGCTCGCCACATGAGTGTCACCGGCGGGTGACGCTCTGCACAAGACGCATACCAGTTACAGTTTTGCTGTTCACTACGACGTGAAGCATGGCTATGCTGGCTCTTCGATCACGTTTCGGAGAGTCGGATGGCGAGATGGGCTGGTCTCGGAATTGCCGTGCTGGCGTTCGTTACTTGCGCGGTCTCGTCCGCGGCGTCGCGCGCATCCGAGGTCGCACCCCTGATCATCGAGCACGCCGATAACCGCTACGACGTTCAGACCGACGGCAGCTACGTCCAGACCTACCATTTCGAGTTTGAGCCAACGAACGACGCCTCCGCTCGCCGCGAGGCGCAGCAATCCATCCCCTACAGCCCGGCGCTCGAGGACCTCCGAGTCGTCGAGGCGTTCACCCGCAAGCCCGACGGCCGCGTGATTCACGTCGACCCAAGCGCGATTCGAGACGTGCTGCCGTGGTCTACCCCGGACTTGGCATTGTTCGGCGACCAGCGGCAGAAGGTCATCGTGTTCCCCGAGGTCGCGGGTGGCGACACGCTCGCCTACACGTGGCGACGGATCGTCAAACATCCGATATTTCCCGGTCAGTTCATGACCAGCATCTACATGTCGCGCGCCAATCCCTGGCGCTCGCTCGATCTCACGATCAGCGCGCCCGCGGCGATGGCGCTGCACACCGAAGCGCACTGCATGAGCCAGGAACAGCAGACGTCCGGCGACCGGATCGTCTACCACTGGCACCGCAGCGCCCCCGAAGCGGACGGTCGCTCCGCCGCCGTCGGCCCTTACGATCGCCTGCCGCGCGTGTTCGTCTCGAGCTTCGCCAATTATGATGCCTTCGCCCGCGCATACGCGGGTCTCGTGGCGGACAAGGCAGCGCCGACGCCCCGACTGCGCGCGCTCGCGGACGAGCTGACCGAGGGCGTCACGGACCGCCGCGAGCAGGCCCGGCTGCTATACGAGTATGTCAGCCTGCATGTGCGCTACGTCGCGGTCTATCTCAGCAACGGAGCGCTGGAGCCGCGTTTCGCCGAGCAGGTCCTCGCCGATGGCTATGGCGACTGCAAGGACCACACCGTGTTGTTCGACGCGCTGCTCGCGGCGAAGGGGATCGACGCCGAGTTCGTGATGATCAATCTCGGCGCGCATTACACGTTGAGCGGCCCGCCGACCCTCGCGCAGCTCAATCACGCGATAACGTATATCCCTGAGTTCGGCGTGTACGCCGACACGACGGCGGGGACCGCGCCGTTCGGGACGCTTCAGTTCGAGGAGTACGGCAAGCCGGTCGTGCACGCGGTCGTCGTCGGCGAAGCCTTGCGGCGCACGCCGGTTCTCGAGCCGGGTGCGGCCACGCTGGAGCTGCGTACGACCACGCGGATCGAGGACGACGGCTCGATCGTGGGAGAGACGGTGACCACCGCGCTCGGTCCGTTCTCGGCCGATCTGCGACGGAGCGCGTTGTGGGCGGAAGCGAACGGAGCGAGCGGTGCTGCGGCGATGCAGTTGCGCTCGCTGGGGACCGAGGGCGCCGGGGATTTTGCCTTCGCGCCGCCGAGCGACCTGGAGCAGAGCTATCGAATTAGCGGCCGCTTCACGCTCGATCCGCGGCCCGAAATTCTCGACGGCGACAGCTTCGCCCCCCCGATCGGGTTGCGCGTGCTGGTCAGGCCCGGCGACCTTCTGCTCGGGCCGCTCGCGATGCCCAAGCTCGCAGACGATCAGCCGACCCCTTGCTACGCGGGGCGTCAGATCGAGGATGTGA
>DATAPS010000211.1:0-3303 GCA_036265085.1 Acetobacteraceae bacterium
GGCTGGATCGCTATGCGGGGTTCGCCAACTCCGAGCGGCTGTTCGCGGCGCCTTACTTCGCCGACGCGTTGGCGAACACCGCCGTCTGGGTCGCCTCGGCGCTGATCTTCCCTGTCGCGTTCGGGCTCGGGCTCGCGATGCTGTTGCGGACCTTGCCGATGCAGGATGCGTTCAAGAGCGCGTTCTTCCTGCCCCGGGTCGTTGCGCCGACGTCGGTGGGCGTCGTCTGGTCCTATGTCTATGCCCCGGATGGGCTGGTGAACGCGGGACTGAGCTGGCTGCACGGCGTGCCGGTGAAGATCGGCTGGCTGTATCAGGCGAACACCATCACGCCCGCGATCGTCTCGACCTTCGTCTGGCAGAGCACCGGGCTGAGCATGGTGCTGCTTCTGCTCGGGCTGGCGGCGATTCCGAAAGATCCGATGGACGCGGCGCGGCTGGACGGCGCGAGCGACCGGCAGGTGTTCCTGCACATCATCTGGCCGCTGTTGCTGCCGACGGTGCTGGTGGTGACGATCATCGCAGTGGTGGCGGGCTTCACCGCGTTCGATCTGCTGTGGGTGATGGGGTCGAGCTATCCCGGCAAGCGGACGCTCTCGCTCTCGGTCTACATGTATTTCGAATCATTCGCGAACAACGCTTGGGCGTTCGGCGCCGCCATCGCGGTGATGCTCGGGCTGGTCGTGCTCGCGGTGACGTATATGCAGGCGACGATGCAGCATCGTCTCGATCGGCGGCTGCATTAGCATGAGTGCGCCGTCCGCCTCCATCGCAGGACTCGGGCTCGACCTGCGCGCGATCGCGCGGCGCGAACGGGCGGTGAAGCGGCGGATCGGCGTGATGCGGGCCGCCGTCTCGATCTTCGCTGTCCTGGTCTGGCTCCTGCCGTTCTACCTCCTGTTCGCGACGTCGTTCAAAGGCGCCATTGAGTATGGGACTTCCGGCCTGCTGACGCCGCCGCGCACGCTCTCGGCTGTGATAGGCAACGTGGTGGAAGCGTGGCGCGCGGCGGATATGGGTCCGGCGATGTTCAACTCGCTGATCTACGGCATGTTCGGCGCGACCGGGGCGGTGTTCATCGCAGCCCTTGCCGCCTACGGCCTCTCGCGACTGCCCTGTGTCGGACGGCAGGTCTGGTTCATGCTCATTTTCGCGGGGACGCTGTTCCCGTTTCAAATGTTCCTGATTCCGCTGTTCTTCGGCTACCAGCGGCTCGGACTGCTGAACAGCCGGCCGGGGATGCTGCTGCTCTATACCGCGATCTGCATTCCGTTCCCGACGCTGGTGCTGAAGAACTATTTCTCACAAATCCCGCTGGAGATGGACGAGGCGGCGCGGATCGAGGGATGCAGCGAATGGCGGGTGTTCCGCTCGATCCTGCTGCCGAATGCGCGGCCGGCGCTGTTCGCGCTGTTTCTGCTGCAGTTCACGTGGATCTGGAACGACCTGCTGTTCTCCTCGGTGCTGGCGAATCGCGATGAGGTGCGATCGGTGATGGTGTCGCTGCAGGTGTTTCAGGGAGCGTATACGAATGACGGCCCACCGGTGATTCTGGCGGGGGCGTTGATTGCGTCGTTGCCGACGATTGCGTTGTTTCTTCTGTTGCGGCGGAGCTTTTTGGCGGGCTTGCAGCTGTCGGCGGTTCGGTGAATTACTTAACGTCGTCCACCTCGATCCGGACGACCTCCTGGACCGAGCGTCCGGCGCGGCGCTCGCCCGGAACGACCAGGCGCAGCGCGCCACGCGGCAGGGGCGCGTCATCGCGACGGTCGGCGAGTTGGATCGCCTTGTCTGCGAACGCGGGCGACAGCTCGCCGAGCGCGAAGGCGGCGGTGTAGCCGTCGGCGCCGGTGACGCGAACGACGAGATGCACGTCCTCGCGCGGGTTTGCCGGATCGATCGCGCCCGCGCTCGCGAGCACGTCCCACAACAGCGGCCCGGTCCACGCAGTTTGCGTCGTGCCATGTTCCGACGTGAGTGACACGGTCTGGGTGACCGGTTTGAGCGCTCCAATTCGGTCAAGTGTGAGCGATTGTGCCACGCGGCCCCGGCGCTGGACGAGCAGATCGTGCTGCGGCTCCGCCCCGCCCGGCAGCGCCACCGCATCGAAGCCATGCGCGGCCAGCACCGCCTGCCCGGTCTCCGACATCACGAACGCGGCGAAATGCAGCGTCACCGGCGCCTGGTCGAGCAGCGCCATTCCGTAGGCGGCACCGACTGACAACGCCGGAGGCACCGCGACGGAGACCAAGCTTGGCACCGAGCGCAACACCTCGGGACCGCCACTGCAATAACCGAGCATCACGTCGGCGCGGTCGGCCAGGAAAACGCCCTCGACCGCGCCCTTGCCCGGTGCGAGCAGTGGCGTCTTGTCGCCGCCGCCCACCAACTTCTGCGCCTTCTGCTCGAGGATCGCGCGAGCGCCCGGATGCAGCGCGTCGGCGCGCGCGAAGATGGCCCAGGCATAGTCCCCGCCCGGATCGGCGCCAGGCGTCGATGTGGCGAGACGTACTGCCGGATCGAGCAGCCGGTCGAGCATATTCGCTTCAGTCAGGCCCACGGTGTTGCGGGCGATCGCACACAGCCGGTTTCGCGTGAATTCTATCACCATGCGATCGGGATGGCCGAGCGCGAGCCGGCGCGCTTGTGCCATGTCGGCCGACGCGAGCAGGTCGGCGGCCTCGCCGTTCTCGATCCGCTCGCGCAGCAGGCCGGACGGTCCGAAGACCGGCGGCGCGACACCGTCGGGGCCGGCGGGGAAGCGCCGCAACAGATCGGAGAACGCGTCGGTGAGGCTCCCCGCGGCGAACACGCGCAAGCTGTCCGCCGCTGCTGGCGTCGTCGCAAGAAGGACAGCCGCGGCGAGACCGATCGCGAAATGGCGCATCCGCCCTCGTCTCATGAGGTGCTTCTCCGAAATTCGATCGACGCGCCGAGGCGACGACGCGGGAGACCATCCGGCCTCGCTATGTCCAGACGGCTATATCGCTGTTTTCAAATCGCGGCTATACGCGGACGATGCCGGCAAGATCACGTTGCCGCCACACCGCGGCGGGCGAAACCAGGGCTCAGACGCCCACCATCACGTCTGATGCTTTGATGACGGCAGTAGCCTTCATACCGACTTTCAGGCCGAGCTCTTTGGCGGCCTCGTTTGTGATTGACGCGGTGATCGTGACCGTTGGCGACACCTCGATTGTCACGTGAGTCGTGGTCGCGCCCGGCTTCACGGACGTGATCGTTCCACCAATCTGATTGCGCGCGGACAGCTTCATTTCGCACTCCCGAATACAGCCCCCACGA
>DATAPS010000212.1:0-2963 GCA_036265085.1 Acetobacteraceae bacterium
CTTCGAGGACGACACCGGCCGCGTCGAAGTCTGGAAAGTCGCATCCACCCCCGACGATCCCTCACGCGGCATCGCCCAGGGCGTCGCGGAAGGCACCGCGCGCGTCGGCGCATCGGCGGCGGAGATCGGCTATTTCGGCCACGGCACCACCGTCGGCACCAACGCGCTCATCCAGCATCGCGGCGTAAAGACCGGGCTGATCACCACCGAGGGGTTCCGCGACCTGCTCGAGATCGGGCGGCAGAAGCGGCCCGACCTCTACGACCTGCAGGCGAACAAGCCGCCGGTGCTGGTCGCGCGGGATCTGCGCCTCGAAATCCCGGAGCGCGTGCGCGCGGACGGCACGATCGAGACCGCGCTCGACGAGAAGGCGCTCCGCGAGGCGGTGCGTGCGCTGCGGGCGGCCGACGTGAAAGCCGTCGCCGTCTGCTTCCTCTACGGCTTCATCCGTCGCGACCACGAGGAGACGGCGCGGCGCATCATCGCGGAGGAATTTCCGGAGGCGTTCGCCTGCACCGGCCACGAGGTGGCGCCGGAATTCCGCGAATACGAGCGGATGAGCACCGCCGTCGTGAACGCCTATCTCGGGCCGGTGATGCAGGGCTACATCAGCCGCCTCGCGGAGCGGCTCGCGCAGCTGGGGCTCGCCGTGCCGCCGCATCTGACGCAATCGAACGGCGGCGTCATCGGCTTCGAGCAGGCGGCGCGGCTGCCGGTGCGCACCGTGCTCTCCGGGCCATCCACCGGCGTCGTCGCGGCGCAGGCGGTCGGGCGGATGGCTGATATTGCGGACCTGATCACCTTCGACATGGGCGGCACGAGCACCGATGTCGCGCTGCTGTCGAACGGCGTGTGCCGGCTGGCGAGCGAGGCGGTGGTGCACGGCTATCCGATCAAGGCGCCGATGCTCGACATCCACACCGTTGGCGCGGGCGGCGGGTCGATCGCGTATGTCGACAGCGGGGGCTTGCTGAAGGTCGGGCCGCGCTCGGCGGGGGCGTATCCGGGGCCGGTCTGCTACGGGCATGGGAACGCGGAGCCGACGGTCACCGACGCGAACGTCGTCCTGCAGACGCTCAACCCGGTGTCGCTGCTCGGCGGGCGCATGGCGGTGCGGCAGGATCTGGCGCATCAGGCGATCGCGGGGCTCGCGGCGACGCTGGGGCTTGACGCGATGGCGACGGCGCAGGGGATCGTCGCCGTGGTGACCGCGAACATGGCGCGGGCGATCCGCGTGATCAGCGTGCAGCGCGGCCACGATCCACGCGACTACACGCTGGCGGCGTTCGGCGGCGCGGGGCCGCTGCACGCGGCGCGGTTGGCGCGGGAGCTCGACATTGCGCGCATCCTGGTGCCGCGCAATCCCGGCATTCTCTGCGCGATGGGGCTGCTGCTGACGGACCTTCGCGCCGATTTCGCGGCGACGCGGCTGCTGACGCTGTGCGGCGCGGTGCGCGGGGAGGTGGAGCGGGCGTTCGCCGATCTCGCCGTGGAGGCGGAGGCGTGGTTCGCGGCGGAGGGGATCGCGCCGGACGCGCGGCGGATCACGCGGACGGTCGACATGCGGTACGCCGGGCAGAACTACGAGCTGCCGGTCGGCGTGGCGGAGGGCGCGATCACGGCGGTGACGCTCGATGCGCTGGCCGAGGGTTTCGAGGCGGCGCATCGGCGGATGTACGGATTCGTCGCCGAGGGTGAGCCGGTGCAGCTCGTCACGTTCCGGGTGGAGGCGACGGGGCTGGTGCGCAAGGCGGCGTTCCAGAGGCGGGCGGAGCGAGGGCCGGATGCGTCCGCTGCGATCGTGGGGCGGCGGGAGGTGTGGCTGCCGGAGGCGGGCGGGTTCGCGTCGTGTCCGGTGTATGATCGCGAGAGGCTGGACGCCGGGAATCGGATCGCCGGGCCGGCCATCGTCGAGCAGATGGATGCGACGACGGTGGTGCTGCCGGGGATGGCAGCGCGGGTGGAGGGGTATCTCAATCTGATATTGGAGGCGGGGTAGGCGCGGGGGATTCTTCCCCTCCCCGCGAGGGGGGAGGGCTTTCGTGCGATCCCGTCCCGCATTGCCCCCCACCGCCGCCCCTGTCACCCTCGCGTCCGACCATGACCACCGGCACGGCCCTCGACCGCCTGCGCGGGCAGGCACGGCTGACGACGTTGTTCGCGCCGACCAACCTCGCCGGCGCCGTGGAGACGCTCGGCTTCGTGCAGGCCGACCCGATCCGCGCCCCGGCGCGGGCGCAGGACCTCATCCTGCGGCATCGCGTGCGCGGCTATCGCGCGGGCGATCTCGCACGCAGTTTCCGGCGGCTGCGGCTGGAGGAGGACTACCTCTACGCCTACGGCTTCATGCCGCCGGAAACGCGGCAGCTGCTGCATCCGCGGCTGGATCCGGACAGCGAACACGGGGTCCATGCGCCGAGCGGACTGGCGGCGGAGGTGTTGGACTTCGTGCGCAAGCATGGCCGCTGCCATCCCGCGGATCTCGAAGCGCATTTCGGCCGCGATCGCGCGGTGAACGGGTGGGGCGGGTTTTCCAAGGCGTCCACGCGGGCGCTGGAGAGCCTGCGCCATTACGGCCTGCTGCGCGTGGTGCAGCGCCGCGACGGCATTCGCGTGTACGAGGCGGCGGCCGCGCCGGAGTCCGGGCTCGAACCGGCGGAGCGCGCGCGCCGTCTGGTGCTGGTGGTTGCGCGCATCCTCGCCCCCGTCTCGATGGTCAGCCTGCGGAGCACCTTGGCGCAGGTGGCCCGGCACAGTCCGGGCCTCGGCAAGATGCCGCCGGTGATCGCGGCACTGCTGCGGACGGGAGAGCTGGAGGGCGAGGAGGTCGAGGGCGAGAGCTATCTCTGGCCGGCGTCGGACCAGGCGTGGGGCGATCGGGCGGTGCCGCGTGACGTACGCCTGCTCGCGCCGTTCGATCCGCTGGTGTGGGACCGTCGGCGGTTCGAGCATCTCTGGGGCTG
>DATAPS010000213.1:0-4097 GCA_036265085.1 Acetobacteraceae bacterium
TCCTCGAGCCGCCCGACGACGACCGCGATCCGGTACCGCCGGAGATGGCGCGCGGCACGGTCGATTCGTTGAGCGCGATGGCGCTTCTCGTGCGCGAACTGGCGAGGACCGGACATTGTGACGGTTCCGTGACGACGTTCGACGGCCGTCGCGTCTCGGTGATTTCGGTGAGAGACGCGGGAGTCGTCGAACTGCGGAAGATGAGCGGTTCGGTCTTCAGCGGCACGGCCCATCGTTGCGACTTCGAGGGGCGGCAGCTCGCCGGATTTGCCCACGACGTCGACCGCACGCAGCTCGCCCGGCCGCAGCGCGGGACCGCTTGGCTCGCGCGGGTCGCACCGGGCGAGCCGCTCCTGCCGGTGCGGCTGACATTCCACACGCGCTTCTTCGGTGACGCGACGATGTATCTGACCGAGGTCAGCCGAACCGGCGAGGCCGTTCCGCACTAGTACCGGGCGGGGTGTTGCACCCGTGTTACTCGTGAAACGAAGATTGATCGCGAAATCTTTGACTTAGCCCCCTCCGAGCCCTTACGTCCGCGGATGCCTAATGCGACCGCCGTGATCCTCGCCGCCGGCCTCGGCACGCGCATGAAGTCCGCGCTGCCGAAGGCGATGCACCCGATCGCCGGACGGCCGATGCTCCAGCACCTGATCGCGAGCTGCGAGGCCGGCTTCGACCGGATCGTCGTCGTGATCGGGCCGGGGATGGAGGAGCTCGCCCGCATCGCCGCCCCGCACGCGAGCGTGATTCAGCAGGAGCGGCTCGGCACGGCGCATGCGGCGTTGCAGGCGGAGGCGCTGTTCGGCGACGGCGACGTGGCAGTGCTCTATGCCGACAACCCGCTGATCCAGCCCGAGACCCTGCAACGCCTGCGTCAGCGCGCGCATACGGACCAGACGGGTCTCGCGCTGCTGGCCATGCGGCCGCCCGACCCGGCCCACTACGGCCGGGTAATCGGGCGGGACGGTTGGGTCGACCGGGTCGTCGAGTGGGCCGACGCGACCGAGACGGAGCGCGCCGAGACGCTGTGCAACGCGGGCGTGCTCTGTGCGGCAGCAGAGCGGATGCGGAACTGGCTGCGGCGCGTGCGGAACGACAACGCCAAGCGCGAGTATTACCTGACCGACGTCGTCACTCTCGCCCACGCCGATGGGCTGCGCGTGGCCGCCGTGGAGGCGCCGTTCGCAGAGCTGCGGGGGATCAACTCGCGCGCCGAACTCGCCGAGGCGGAGGCCGAAATCCAGACGCGGCTCCGGGCGGCCGCAATGGACGCGGGAGTGACGATGACGGCGCCGGAAACGGTGTTTCTCTGCGCCGATACGGTGCTGGCGCCCGACGTGACGATCGGCCCCAACGTCGTATTCGGGCCGGCGGTACGCGTCGAGAGCGGCGTGGAGATCCGGGCGTTCTGCCACATCGAGGGGTGCGCGATCGGAACCGGCGCGGTGATCGGCCCGTTCGCCCGGCTGCGGCCAGGGACGCTGGTCGGCGAGCGGGCGCATGTCGGCAATTTCGTCGAGCTCAAGGCGACCAGCCTCGGCGCCGGCGCGAAGGCGAATCATCTCGCCTATCTCGGCGACGCGGCAATCGGCGCGAGAACGAACATCGGCGCCGGCACGATCACCTGCAATTACGACGGCGTTAACAAGCACCGGACGACGATCGGCGCGGACGTGTTCATCGGCTCCGATGCGGTCCTGGTCGCGCCGCTCAGCGTCGGCGACGGCGCCTTCGTGGCGGCCGGCAGCGTCGTGACGGAAGCGGTGGAAGCGGATGCCATGGTGTTCGGGCGAGCCCGCCAGGTGACCAAGCCCGGGCGGGCGGGCGCCCGCCGCAAACGCGAAACGAAGGAGACGGTCTGATGTGCGGCATTGTCGGCGTCGTCGGGGTCGCGCCCGCCGCCCCTCGCATCCTGGAAGCGCTGCGGCGGCTGGAGTATCGCGGCTACGACAGCGCCGGGATCGCCACGCTGGTGAACGGCCACATCGAGCGCCGGCGGGCCGAGGGGAAGCTGAGCAATCTCCGCGGACTGCTCGAGCGGCTGCCGCTGCCGGGGACGACCGGTATCGGACACACGCGCTGGGCGACGCACGGAGCGCCGACCGAGAGCAATGCACACCCGCATGGGACGACGCGCGTCTCGCTTGTCCATAACGGCATCATCGAGAATCATGCCGAGCTCCGGGCCGAGCTGGAGGCGGAAGGGCAGGAGTTCTCCACCGAGACCGACACCGAGACGGTGGCGCAGCTGGTCGATCTGCATCTCAGGCGCGGCATGGCCCCCATCGAGGCGGCAGGCGCGGCATTCCGCCGGCTGGAAGGCGCCTATGCCCTGGCGATGGTGTTCGCCGGCCATTCCGAGCTGATGATCGGCGCACAGCACGGCGCACCGCTCGCCGTCGGGTTCGGCGAGGACGAGATGTACCTCGGCTCGGACGCGCTCGCGCTGGCGCCGCTGACCGAGCGCATCGCGTATCTGGAGGATGGCGACTGGGCGGTGGTGAGCCGCACCGGCGCCGAGTTCCACGACGCCCAGGGGCGTGCGGTCGGGCGCGCGGTGAAGCGGACCTCGGTTTCGGGCGCGACCGCGGGCAAGGGCAACTACCGCCACTTCATGGAGAAGGAGCTGCACGAGCACCCCGCGGTGATCGGCGACACGCTCCACCAGATGATCAATCCCGGCACGCGCGCCGTGGCGCTGCCCGACCTGCCGTTCGATCTCGCCACGATCCCGCGCATCACGCTGTCCGCCTGCGGCTCGGCGTTCTACGCGGGCATGGTCGGCCGGTGGTGGTTCGAGGCGATCGCGCGCATTCCCGCCGATGGCGACGTCGCCAGCGAGTTCCGCTACCGCACGCCGCCACTGGAGCGCGGTGGGCTCGGGCTGCTCGTCAGCCAGTCGGGCGAGACCGCGGACACGATGGCGGCGCTGCGCTACATGCGCGAGCAGGGCCAGCACACGCTGAGCATCGTCAACGTCCCCGAGAGCAGCATGGCGCGGCAGAGCGAGGCGGTGCTGCAGACGATCGCCGGCCCCGAGGTGGGGGTCGCGAGCACCAAGGCGTTCACCGCCCAGCTCTGCGTGCTGGCGTGCCTCGCGATCGCGGCGGGACGCGCGCGCGGGTCGATCGACGCCAAGCAGGAGGCGGCGCTGACGCATGCGCTCCTCGAAGTGCCGGGCCGGGCGGCGGAGGTGCTGGAGCATGACGGCGCGATCGCACGGATCGCCGCGCGGATCGCGGAGGCGCGCGACGTGCTCTATCTCGGCCGCGGCGGCTGTTTCCCGATCGCGATGGAAGGGGCGTTGAAGCTGAAGGAAATCAGCTACATCCACGCCGAGGGCTACGCCGCCGGCGAGATGAAGCACGGCCCCATCGCGCTGATCGACAGCCACGTGCCGGTGGTGGCGATCGCGCCGAGCGGCCCGCTGTTCGAGAAGACCGCGAGCAACTTGCAGGAAGCCGCGGCGCGCGGGGCGCAGGTGGTGGTGTTCAGCGACGCGGAAGGCGTGGCGAAACTGCGGGGCATCGCTGTGGACGCCGTGCCGCTGCCCAGCGTCGACCCGTTCGTCGCGCCGATCCTCTACGCGATCCCGGTGCAGCTGCTCGCTTATCACGTGGCGGTGCTGAAGGGCACCGACGTCGATCAGCCGCGCAATCTGGCGAAGTCCGTGACGGTGGAGTGAAACAGTTTGTTCTGACATTGCAACGACTTGCGCGTGCATAAACCCGCGGCGGCTAAGCCCGATTTTTTGAAGCGGCCACCGGGACGGAGATGCTGTCGGACAGCTTCATCATGAGCTGTCCGCCGCGCGTGCGGTAGGTCGGCAGCGGGTGCTCCGCGCCGTCCCGGGCGGGTTCGGCGCGGCGCGGGCGCGGCTTGGGCACGCGCGGCGGCAGCGGCGGCAGCAGGTCGGGCGTGGGCTCGGCCGCCAGCATCCGGCACAGCGGCCGAAGGATCCGATGGAGCTGCGGCGCCGCCTTCAGCAGCGCCTGCATCTCCGGCTCGCCCAGCAATTGCACCAGGTTGAGCCCGAACCCCACCGCATCCCCCGGCACCAGCGCCACCAGCCAGCCGAACCGACGCGGCAGCCG
>DATAPS010000214.1:0-1607 GCA_036265085.1 Acetobacteraceae bacterium
GGTGAAGGCGTGGGATCGTGCGCTGTCGATGGCCTCGACGGTGTTCCGTGACTGCGCCGAGCGCGGGATCAACCTGTCCATGGTCAACATGGGCGGCGGATTCCCGACCAAGTACCTCAAGGACGTTCCTCCGGTCGTGCAATACGGCCGGTCGATCTTCCGCGCGCTGCGCAAGCATTTCGGCAACCAGATCCCGGAAACCATCATCGAGCCGGGCCGCGGCATGGTCGGCAATGCCGGCATCATCGAGACCGAAGTCGTCCTGATCTCCAGGAAGAGCGACGAGGACGAGGTGCGCTGGGTCTATCTGGACATCGGCAAGTTCGGCGGTCTGGCCGAGACGATGGACGAGTCGATCCGCTACGCGATCCGCACGCCGCATGACGGCGCGGATATGACGCCGTGCGTGCTTGCTGGCCCAACCTGCGATTCCGCCGACGTCTTGTACGAGAAGATGCCGTATCCGCTCCCGGTGACGCTCGAGATCGGCGACAAGCTGCTGATCGAAGGCACCGGCGCCTATACGTCGACCTACTCGTCGGTGGCGTTCAACGGCATCCCGCCGCTGCGGACCTACCACATCTGATCCGGCCATATTGAGGCCTGACTGACCGGGAGCCGGTGCGCCGGCTCCCATCCTCCATCTTTGAATTTTTCCGACAACGCTTCCCGCGGCCTGATGGCCGTTGGAAGTGAGGACTGACGTGCCATGACTGCTTTGCGGAAGACCCCCGTTACCCTCCTCCCGAATGCCGCTCCGTTCGCGATCCGTGCGGAACGAGCTTCGGACGTCGTTGCGCGTGAAGCGCTGCTGGATGCCTGCTTTGGCGTGAACCGCCATACGCGCACCTGTCAGCGCCTGCGCGACGGACGCGCGCCCGCCGAAGGCCTTGCCCTCTCGGTCGTGCGCCAGGGACGGTTGGTTGGCACCGTGCGGTTGTGGCACGTCAGCGCTGGCGGCAAGCCGGCGCTGATGCTGGGGCCGCTCGCGGTCGACGCCGACTGCCGCGCGCTCGGCATCGGCGCGGCGCTGATGGCGCATGCGCTTCAGGCCGCCAAGCAACGCGGCCATGGCGCGGTGATCCTGCTCGGCGACGCGCCTTACTACGCCCGGTTCGGTTTCTCGTCGGCCAAGACCGCCGAGCTGTCGCTGCCCGGCCCGTTCGAACGCGATCGGCTGCTCGGCCTCGAACTGCGCGAAGGCGCACTCGACGGCGCCTGGGGCATGATCGCGTCGGACGGTGCCGTCGCACCAAAGGTCAGGGCTTCGCGCGCGAGGAAGGCCGCGCGGCTCGTGCCACGCGCCGCCTGAACGCCCGCACCATGTCGATCAATCAGCCGGGAACATCGGGTGCCGCGATTTTGCGCGTCCGCAGTACCATCACCACGGTCCTGCTCCTCATGATCGCGGTCATGATCGTCAGGGACATCTTTGCACGCCGCCGGGACCGGCTGCGCGGCCGCTCCCGGGGTGACATATCGCTCGTCGTGCGATAGCCAAAGGGCAGCAATGCCTCCGGAAAACCATCAATCTGTTCCTGATCGAGGTCGTCATGTCACGCCGTCTTGTTTCCACCGGCTCCCCGTTCGAGAAGACCGCCGGCTAT
>DATAPS010000215.1:0-4560 GCA_036265085.1 Acetobacteraceae bacterium
CCCAGGGCGGTGGCGGCAGGCCGGCGGCGGTGGCGGCCTTCTCGGCTTCCACCATCCGGGCGTGGGCGGCCCAGTCGATGGTGAGGACATCGGCCTGCGAGGGCAGCCGCAGCAGGTCGGGGATTTCGCCGACGCCGAGCATGCGGCAGAGCGGACGCAGGATGCGGCCCATGCGGCGCGGCTCGGCGGCGATCCTCGCCTGCATCTCGGGGTCTTCCAGCAGGGCCTGCAGCTCGTCGCCATTGCGGCAGGCGATGTTGACCACCCAGCCCCAGCGATCCTTCACGCCGTACTGGGCCAGGAGGTTCGGCCGTGGCTTACGCGCCGAGGGGTTGCGTCTGCGCCCCTGGCCCGGCTCCGGCAGTTTCCGCAGCGTGCCGGCCTGGATGCGTTCGACCAGGGTGAGGAATCGGCGGCGGAGGTTTTGCAGCCGCAGGGCGATCAAGTTGAGCAGCGCCGCGGCGACCGCCGGGCCGAGAATGGAGTCCGCCCGATACCGGCTGCCCAGTCCCTGCAGAACGAGGTGGATGACTCTGCTGAAGCGTTCGGCGAGGGGGAGCGGGGCGGCTGCGTTCATGCGAGAACTAAAGCAGAACACCGGGTTTTTGGGCAAGAGTTTCAGCGAGTGTCTGGCGGGAAATCGACGTTATTCGAGCGTGACGGCTCACGCGGACCGACCCGGAAGCCGGGCCGCGCAGTGGCTCTACGGCCTCGCTTCCGGCGAGATCCAGTGCAGATACCGCCCCACTGAGCGCGCCACGTTCGCCTTTCCATCGCGCAGCATCACCCGGTCCCAAAAAGCGCCGTATACGTGCTCGTACGCGAAGGGCTCCATCGCCGCCCACATCGCACGCACGACATGCGCCGGCAGCGGAATGAGATTGGGATAGCTGCGCATGAAGCTGACAAACCGCGTGTCCGGCACGACCTGAAAAATGTCGCCGGACAGCAGCGCCCCGGCGCCGCCCGCGCCGTCCGCCCAGTGCAGCATCGTCGCACCCGCGAAATGGCTCGGGGTATTGATCAGAGTCACGCCCTCCGCCAGCACCATGCGCTCACCCGACCAGAATCGGATCCGCTCGCTCGGGCGCACGACGTGCTCGCGGTCCGCCGCGTGCAGCCAGATCTCGGCGCCGAACGCGTCCGCCCACTCGACCATGCTCGCGTAGTAATGCGGGTGCGAGATCGCGATCGCACGGATGCCGCCGACCGCTTTCGCGAGCGCCACCGTCGCGTCGTCGATGAAGGACAGGCAGTCCCACAACACATTGCCGCCCGGCAGGCGCAGCAGCAGCGCCCGCTGCCCGATCGCGAAGCTAGGCGCCGTGCCGATGCCGAGCAGCCCCGGTTCATGCTGGCGCCACGTCGTGAAATGCGAGCCGCGCATCGCCTCCAGCGTCGTCCAGCGCTGACCTGAAGCGGGCACATATTGGCGCTCGTCGTCGCAGATCGGGCATGAGGAGGGCGGCACATCGGTGTGCGGGAATTGCGTGCCGCATGTGACGCAAATGAAGGCAGGCATCAGCTGAGCACCTCGCGCAGCCACGCCGACGCCCACGCAGCTGCCTCGCGCGCCTTCGCTATCGGCCCGACCATGCGCAGGAAGCCGTGCGCTGTTCCGGCATAGGTCTGCGAAGTCACGTCGACCCCGGCCGCCCGCATCTTCTCCGCCATGCGCTCTCCATCGCTGCGCAGCACGTCCAGCTCCGCGAGCTGGATCAACGTGCGCGGCAAGCCGGCCGGGTCGCCACGCAGCGGCGCTGCATATGGGTTTGCGGCGTCGGCCGCGTCCCGCAGATAGAGCTCCCAATAGCGTTGCATCGCGGCCCGCGTCAGCCCGAATCCTTCGGCGAATTCAGTGTAGCTCGGCGTGTCGAACCGGCAGTCCGTTACGGGATAGCCGGTGAGAATGCCGCGCAGCGTCACCTCGCTCTCGTCGCGCAGCAGCATCGCCGTCCCGAGCGCCAGATTACCGCCCGCGCTGTCGCCGCCGATCGCGATGCGGGTCGGATCGAGGCCCCACGTCGCGGCGTTGCTCGCGAGCCAGCGGATCACGGCTGCGCACTCGAAGACGGCGACCGGAAACCGTGCTTCCGGCGCCAGCACGTAATCGACGCTGACCGTCGCGACATCCGCACCCGACGCATATTCGCGGCAGATCCGGTCATGCGTCTCGATCGAAGCGAACACCCAGCCGCCGCCATGCAGCCAGACCAGCACCGGCAACGTCCGGTCGGTGCGCGGCCGGTTGACGCGGCAGAGAATGCGCCGCCCGCGCGCGGGCACCCAACGATCCACCGCCTCCGCCATCGCCGGACCGCCTTCCGCCCAAGGCAGCCCAAGCAGCTCGTTCACCCGGCGATGCGCGTCGAAGGGTGGCTCTGGAACGACCGGCGGATGTTGCGCCGCCATCTCGTCCTGCCGCCGGCGGAGCGCCAGCATTTCCGGGTCCCAGCGCGGGTCGTCGCTCATCGTTCACTCCCTTCGCGGCGATGAACCACCATACTCTCCGCTATGACCCACGCCGTCCTTGGCCCCGGCAAGCTCCGCCCCGAGCACTTGTTCCGCCCCCGAAGCGTCGCCGTGGTCGGCACGGAGACTGTGGACGGCGCCGAAGTGCTGGGCAACATCCGCGCGGGCGCGTTCCGCGGGCCGGTGCTGACCGCGGCATGTGCAGAAGATGTGCAAGCCTTTCCGGAAGCCCCCGACCTCGCTTTCGTCTGCACAGACGCGGTCCGAGACTCGCTCGCCGCGCTCGGAGCGCGTGGCTGCCGGGCCGCGGTGGTGATGGCGATGACGAACGATCTTGCCGCACAGGCCCACGCGGCCGGCGTGAGCGCATTCGGCCCCGGATCATTCGGGCTCGCCGTGCCGTCGATCGATCTCTTCGCGATCCGCTCGCATTTGCGGCCGAAGCTCGGTCGCGCGGCGCTCGTGTCGCAATCCGCGGCGCTGTGTCGGGCCGTGCTCGACTGGGCGGAGCCGAACGGAGTCGGCTTCAGCCATGTCGTCGGCGTCGGCGGCAACCACGATCTTGGCTTCGCGCCGGTGCTCGATTGGCTCAGCCGGGACTCCGAGACCGGCGCGATCCTACTCGACCTCCGCCGCATCCGCGATCCACGCCGCTTCCTCTCCGCCGCCCGCGCCGCCGCGCGCACGCGCCCCGTCGTGGCGATCCGCGCCGGCGGCCGCCTGCTCGATCCGGCGGGAGAGGCCGAGATGATCATGACCGCGGCGCTGCATCGTGCGGGCGTGCTCGTCGTGGACACGTTCGAGGACCTGCTCGCCGCGGCGGAAACTCTCACCCGCGCTCGCGCGCCGCGCAGCGAGTCGCTCGCGATCGTCACCAATGCGATCGGCCCCGCCCACATGGCGGCCGATGCCGTGCTGCGGGAGGGACTGTCGCTTGCGTCGCTGTCGCCAGAGGTGCGGTCAGTGCTCCGGCTCACCGCGCCGCGCGAGGCGGTCGACCGCGACATCGTCTATGTCGGCGCCCGTTCGCCGATCAGGCTGGCCGAGTTTGCCGCGCTCGTGGCCGGCACGCCCGAGGTCGGCGGCGTTCTGATCGTGCAGGCACCGACCGGGCCGCGCGACATCGAGGGCATCGAGGCCATCGTCGCGGCCGCGCGCACAATCAGCATACCCCTTCTCGTCTGCGCCATGGGTGAGACGACCGGCGCACGCCATCGCCGTGCCCTGGCCGATGCGGGGGTCGCCGTCTTCGCCGCCCCCGAACAGGCGGTGCGGGGCTTTCGCCACATCGTCCAGAACCGCCGCAGCCGCGCCGCCGCGCAAGAGCTGCCGCCGAGCGCCGTGCTCGAGGTCGCACCCGATTGCGCGAAGGCCGCCGCATCATTCGCGGCGGCGCGTGCAGCGGGCCGGTCCACGTTGGATCCCGCCGAGGCGGGTGAGGTCCTGTCGGCCTACGGCGTTGCGGTCAACGGCGGCGCGGCGGATGGGTCACCTCCGCTCGCCGTGATCACGCACCTCGATCCGTTATTCGGACCCGCGATCGCGTTCGGTCCCGCCGAGTTGGCCGCGGATCGCGCGGTCGATCTCCCGCCGCTCAACCTTCCGCTGGCTCATGCGCTGATCGAGCGCGCGCGCTTGCCAGCCCGTCTCGCTGCGGACTCGGAAGCAAGGATCGCGGATGTCCTGGTGCGAGTCAGCCAGCTCCTGATCGACTTCGCCGACATCGCGGAGCTCCGCCTCGATCCGCTGCGCGTCGGCCCCAAAGGCGTGTGGGTGACCGGCGCGCATGTCCGGCTGCGCGACGCAACCGATCCGGCCTGGCACCTCTCGCTTCCGCCGTATCCGGGCGAGCTGGTTACCCGGTTCGAGGCGCATGGGGAAACTCTGATCGTGCGCCCGATCCGCCCCGAGGACGCCGAGGCCCACGAGCGCTTCTTCACCCGCCTGCACCCGCAGGACATCCGTTTCCGCTTCTTCTCGACGATCCGCGAGCTCTCGCGCGAGCAGATCGCCCGGTTGACGCAGATCGATTACGATCTCGAAATGGCGTTGTTGGCCGTGCGGGAAGCCACCGGCGAGACGGTCGGG
>DATAPS010000216.1:0-2217 GCA_036265085.1 Acetobacteraceae bacterium
CCACCGCGCGCACGAGATCGACGCCGTTGCAGCGGATCAGCGTCGCGTGACCGGATGCGAGCGCCGTAATCGCCAGCGAGCCCGCGCCGGTAGCGATCAGACGGCCATCAAGCCCCTCGTCACGGAAGTACGGGCCGGCCACCGCGTTCATCAGCTCGATGCTGGTGGCCGATAGATTGCTTGCGGTCACCAGCGTTATCGCAGGGCGGTCGGCACGGGCAGGACCGGCGGCAAACGGCGCCACAAGCGCGGTTCCAAGCGAAGCGATCAGGCGGCGCCGAGATCCGAATCCCACGCCCGCCCCAGCCCCGCTCATTGCGCGAGTTCCTGCTGACCTTGTTTGGCGAGTTCGCTGGCGTTGACCTTGCCGGTACCGGTACGTGGCACTTGCGCAACGAACACGAATTGGGCCGGATGCATCGCGCTCGGGAGGCGCGTCCGAAGGTGTTCGCGCAGGGCATCCTCGAATGCAGGATCGGGGGGCGTCGCGGCCACGACATAGGCGACAAGGCGGGAGGCCAGTCCGTCTGTTTCCGCCAGGACGGCGGTGTCAGACACGCCGGGTGCCGTGCGCAAGGCGTTCTCCGCTTCCGCCGGGTCGACACGCACGCCGTTGATCTTCACCTGCCGGTCGCGGCGTCCGACCACATGCAGAAGCCCGTCCGGATCGAAGCGGACAAGGTCACCGGTGCGGAACAGGCGCCGGCCCGCGTTGTCCGGGTCGGGCGCCACCACAGCGGCGATGATGCGGCCCGCCTGCCACTGCCCCGTCGCCGGCTCGGCGCTGCTGATCCAGAGCTCGCCCGCTTCGCCCGGCGCAACCGCCTGGCCGGCTTCGTCGCGAACACTCGCAATGATCCCGGCGGTGACGTAGCCGGCCGGAACGCGCGCGGTGCGGCACACATAGGCGCGCGGAATGTGCCAACCGGCGACGGACGACGTCTCGGTCAGTCCGTAGCCGTGCCAGATCGAGCAGGTCGGAGGCGTGTTCCGTCGGATGGCGTCGAGGTCGGTGGCAAGCATCGCGTCGCCTTTGACGACGATGCGCTCGAGTGCCGCGGTCGCATCGCGCGCGCCGGATCCTCGCAGCAGCGTCGCGAGTGCCTGCGGCGCGCCACTCAACTGGGTGACGCGGGCGTCCGCCATCGTCCGCAACAGTCGCGACACGCCCAGCTGCAGGAGCGGCGCTGTGACCTGCGTTGCGCCGAGGATCAGCGGCAACGCGAGGCCGCTCAGGCCGGAACCGGTGGACGGATCGAAAAGGCAGAGCGTCGTGTCGTCCGCCGCTATCTTTCCGACCGCTGCATCGGCATGCGCCTGCACGAACATGCGGTGGTGCGAGCGCATGACGCCCTTCGGGACACCGGTGCTGCCCGAGGTGAACGCCACGGTCGCCGCTTCGTCCGAGTCCGCGGGCTCGCACCATCCAACTGCCGCAGACGGGAAAGCGCCGTCGATGTCGATGAGCAGCACGCCACCTGGGACTGCGGGTGCGGCACTCGCCCGCCCGATCACTGCGGTCGTGGCAGCGTCCCGCAGGATCAGGTCGGTTCGCGCCGGCGGCCCGCTCTCGTTGAGAAGAAGCGCGACACGGCCGGCAGCGGCGCAGCCGAGAAATGCGACGGCAAGCGATGGTCCAGGCGGTAAGAGGATGCCGACCGCTCCGGGCGGCACATCGGCGAGCCGGACGGCCAGCGCCCGCGCACGCGCCACCAGCTCGCGATACGTGATCTGGCCAGATGTCCCGATGACCGCCAATCGATGCGGGGTCACGGCGCCGTGCCCCGCTACAGCTGCGAATACGGCGGAGCCTGCTCTTGCCACATGCGTTCGATACCAAACCCGTCCGGCCCCGTCTACGTGAGCAAGAGCCGGTGCAAGATCGAGGTAAGGCTCGACGCGAACGCCGTCGACCAGAATACGTATCGCCGACTCGACCTATTCGCCTTCGTCTCGGCCCCGTTTGAACGGCGAGAGCTGCGCGAGCTCTTCTATCTCTGCAACCTTGGCGGGGCGCTCGCGCGAAACGAAATCGGCGATTGCGTGCCGAAGCCCGGTATGGGTGATCCAATGCGCGGAATAAGTCGGCTTGGGCAGGTAACCGCGCTGGATCTTGTGCTCCCCCTGCGCGCCGGCCTCGACACGCTTGAGGCCGTGGGCGATGGCGAAGTCGATCGCCTGATAGTAGCACAGCTCGAAATGCAGGAATGGGTGATG
>DATAPS010000217.1:0-4642 GCA_036265085.1 Acetobacteraceae bacterium
GCGACCAGCCTCGTCGTGCTGCCGATCGACGACTTCCCTTCGATGACGGCCGGGACGCTGCCCAACAAGTTCACCCTGCCCGCGCAGACGCTGCGGGCGCTGATCGATCGCACGCGCTTCGCCATCTCGACGGAGGAGACACGCTACTATCTCAACGGTATCTACGTGCACGCGACCGAAAGCGACGGCCGCAAGGTGCTGCGCGCGGTCGCGACCGACGGCCACCGGCTCGCCCGCGTGGAGGAGGATCTGCCGGAGGGCGCCGGAACGATGCCCGGCGTGATCGTGCCGCGCAAGACGGTCGGCGAGCTCCGCAAGCTGCTCGACGAGACCACCGGGGGCGTCGACATCGCGCTGTCGGACACGCGCATCCAGTTCACCGCCGGTCCGGTCACGCTGACCAGCAAGCTGATCGACGGCACTTTCCCGGAATATGAACGCGTCATCCCCCGCGACAACGACAAGGTCCTGCGCGTCGGCAAGAAGGATTTTTCCGACGCCGTCTCCCGCGTTGCCGCCATCTCGTCGGAGCGCTCCCGCCCGGTGAAGCTTTCGCTCGCCCGCGACCTGCTCGTGCTCTCGGCGGCGAGCCCCGATCAGGGCACCGCCACCGAGGAACTCGATGGGGAACGCGTGCGCTACGAGGCCGGACCGCTCGAGATCGGGTTTCAGGCGCGCTATCTCAACGACATCACCGACCAGATCCACGAGCAGGTCGAGTTCCGCTTCGCCGACGGCGCGGCCCCCACCGTGGTGCAGGACGCGGCGGACGCGAGCGCGCTCTACGTGCTGATGCCCATGCGCGTGTGACCGTTGCCTCACTGCGGCTCACGCGCCTCGCCCTCACAGAATTCCGCAACTACGCCGCGGTGACGTGGCGGCCGGCAGCCCGGATCGTCGTCATCCATGGCCCGAACGGCAGCGGCAAGACCAACCTCCTCGAAGCGGTTTCCCTCCTCGTCCCCGGCCGTGGCCTGCGGGGCGCCCGCATCGCCGAGCTTGCCCGCCGCGGCGGCGACGGCCGCTGGGCGGTTGCAGGCCGGCTCGAGACGCCCTCCGGCCCGGTTGATATCGGCACCGGCACACCCCCCGACGGCCCGCCAGAACGCCGCGTGTTCCGCCTGGACGGGGCGGCGCCGCGCAGCCAGGCGGATCTCGCGGCCCGCGTCAGCGCGGTCTGGCTCACGCCGCAGATGGACCGGCTGTTTCAGGAAGGTGCGTCCGGCCGCCGCCGCTTCCTCGACCGGCTGGTCTATGCCGTCGAGCCGTCCCAGGCGCGCGAGGTTGCGGCCTACGAGAGCGCGATGGCGCAGCGCAACCGCCTGCTCGCGGAGGGGCGCACTGACCCCGCCTGGCTCGCCGGCCTGGAGGACGCGATGGCTCGTCATGGCGTCGCCGCCACCGCCGCCCGTGCAGCGCTCGTCGAACGCCTGAACGACGCGCCCCTGCCGGCGCGCCCCGGCGGCTTCCCGCAGGCCCGTCTCGGCCTGCTCTGCCCGCTTGCCGAGTACCTCCAGCAGGCGCCCGCCCTCATGGTCGAGACCTGGCTTCGCCAGGTGCTCGCCGAGAACCGCGGGCGCGATGCGGCTTCGGGGTCGGCCGCCATCGGCGCGCATCGCGCGGACATGACGCTGGCCGACGCCGAGAGCGGCCTTGCGGCCGCCGATGCGAGCACCGGGCAGCAGAAGGCGCTCCTGATCGGCGTCATCCTCGCCCACGCCGCACTGCTCGGCGCGACGCGCGGCTTCGCCCCGCTGCTGCTGCTCGACGAACCGGCGGTGCACCTCGACGCGGCGCGCCGCGCCGCGCTTTTCGACGCACTCGATGCCCTGCCCGCGCAGGTGTTTTTGACCGGAACGGACGCCGATGTGTTTGCCCCATTGAGGCATCGGGCCGAAGCCTTCGCGGCCGGCGGCGGCACGCTCGCGCGCGATGCAGGATTTCGCGCAAATCCGCCGGATTCCTCCGCTCGCGCACTGTCATAAGTTCGCGGAAATAGCTATATCTCCTGGCGAATCATACATCGCTAGGAGCGTATCGCCGGCATGAGTGAAAACGCCGCGCCGACCCCCGATTCTGACAGCTACGACGCGTCTTCGATCTCGGTCCTTCGAGGTCTGGACGCCGTGCGCAAACGGCCCGGCATGTATATCGGCGACACCGACGACGGCTCCGGCCTGCACCACATGGTTTTCGAGATTGTCGACAATGCGGTCGACGAGGCGCAGGCGGGCTATGCCACCGAAGTCGACGTCACACTCAATGGCGACGGCAGCGTCACGGTGCGCGACAACGGCCGCGGCATCCCCACCGACCTGCACGCGGAGGAAGGCATTTCGGCGACCGAGGTCGTGCTCACGCGCCTGCACGCGGGCGGCAAGTTCAACCAGAATTCCTACAAGGTCTCCGGCGGCCTGCACGGCGTCGGCGCCGCTGTCGTCAACGCGCTCTCGGAACGGATGGAGGTGCGGATCTGGCGCGAGGGCCATGAGCACTTCATCCGCTTCCGTCACGGGGACGCCGAGGAGCCGCTCGCCGTCGTGGGTCCATCCGACCAACCCACCGGCACCGAGGTGACGTTCAAGCCCAGCACCGGCACCTTCACCAATGTCGAGTTCGACTTCGCAATCCTCGAACGCCGGGTGCGCGAGCTCGCCTTCCTGAACTCCGGGCTGAAGATCGTCATCCGCGACGAACGTCACCCCCCCGCGACGGAATCCGTGTTCAAATACGATGGCGGCCTCGTGCAGTTCGTCCAGTGGCTCGACCGCTCGAAGACGGCGATCTTCACCCCGCCGATCAGCGTCACGACGGCGGACGGCGCGCAGGGTATCCGCGTGGAGTTCGCGCTCTCCTGGAACGACAGCTTCCACGAGACGATGCTCTGTTTCACCAACAACATCCCGCAGCGCGACGGCGGCACGCATCTCGCCGGTTTCCGCCAGGCGCTCACGCGCGTGGTCACGAAATACGCCGAGGGCATGGGCAAGAAGGAGCAGCTCTCGCTTGTCGGCGACGACATGCGCGAAGGCATGACCGCAGTGCTGTCGGTCAAAGTTCCTGATCCGAAATTCTCGTCGCAGACGAAGGAGAAACTCGTCAGCAGCGAGGTGCAGCCGGTGGTGCAGGCCGCGACCGCGGACGCGATCTCGCATTGGCTGGAGACGCATCCCCGGGAGGCGAAGAGCATCATCCAGAAGGTCATGGATGCCGCGGCGGCGCGTGAAGCCGCCCGCAAGGCGCGGGAGCTGACGCGGCGCAAGGGCGTGCTCGATATCTCGACGCTGCCTGGCAAGCTCGCCGACTGCCAGGAGCGCGATCCGGCCAAGTGCGAGATGTTCATCGTCGAGGGCGACAGCGCGGGCGGTTCGGCGAAGCAGGGCCGCGACCGCAAATTCCAGGCGATCCTGCCGCTGAAAGGCAAGATCCTGAACGTCGAGCGCGCGCGCTTCGACCGCATGCTCGGCAGCCAGGAGATCGGCACGCTGATCACCGCGCTCGGCGCCGGTATCGGCCGCGGCGAGCCGGAGCAGGGCGGCTTCGACATCGCCAAGCTGCGCTATCACCGCATCATCATCATGACGGACGCGGACGTGGACGGATCGCATATCCGCACGTTGCTGCTCACGTTCTTTTTCCGCCAGATGCCGGAGCTGATCGACCACGGCCATCTCTACATCGCGCAGCCGCCGCTCTATCGCGCCAAGCGCGGCAACGACGAGCGCTACCTCAAGGACGACGGCGCGCTCGAGCAATATCTGCTCGACAAGTCATTGGCGGACGGCCGCCTGATCTACGCCGACGGCCGCACCTATGCCAACGACGAGCTGGCCGGCGAGGCGACATGGCTGCGGGAGGCGACCATGCGGCTCCGGCGGCTGACGAGCGCTGCGCCGATCGCGCTGCTCGAGCAGGCCGCGATCGCCGGCGCGCTCACGCCGGACGTCGAGCGGGCGACATCGGTGGCACAGAACCTGGTGCAGCGGCTCGATGCGATCTCGTTCCCCGCCGAACGCGGCTGGAAAGTCGTAGCCGACAGCTCGGGCATCACGCTGGCGCGCACCGTCCGCGGCGTCGCCGAGCGCCATCTGCTCGACGCGGCGACCTTGCGCAGCGCCGAAGCGCGCTGGCTCGCGGAGCGTACCGAGGCGTTGCAGGCTCGCTTCGCGACGCCGGCGAAGCTCAAGCTCGATGCGAACGAAATCGAGATTGTCGGCCCGGCAAGCACGTTCGACCGCGTCCTCGCGCATGGCCGCCGCGGGCTGTCGATCCAGCGGTTCAAAGGGTTGGGCGAAATGAATCCCGACCAGCTCTGGCAGACCACGCTCGACCCCGCGGTCCGCTCGCTGCTGCAGGTGAAGGTGGGCGATGTCGAGAACGCGGCCGAAGTATTTTCCACGCTGATGGGCGACGTCGTCGAGCCGCGGCGCGAGTTCATCGTGGGCAACGCGCTGAAGGTGGCGAACCTCGACGTGTGATCCGTGCTCGCGCGTGACGGCGCGCCTCGCCGCGCGCCGCGCGGCAAGGGTGCCATGAGCGGACCGGGCCGGGCGACGGCGCGGCGGCGCGCGCTCACTCCAGCAGTGGCCGGGCCGGCAGCGGCTGGGCCAGCAACGGCTGCCCATAGCGGGTGAGATAGAAG
>DATAPS010000218.1:0-4658 GCA_036265085.1 Acetobacteraceae bacterium
GGTGCTCCGTCCAGATCGCCGCGAGCAGCGGCTGATGGGCGAGCCGGGCCAGCCACATCGCCCGCCAGCGCTCGCCCACGACGGCGGGATCGGGCGGGAACGTGCTGGTTGCGAACATCACCGAGCCCCAGGTGACATTCCCCGTGAGCAGGGCACCGCCCATGAAGTGGGTATCGCCGGCATAGCGGTCGTCGGTCGAGCAGAGCGTGATGATCGCCTTGAGCGCAGGCGGCCGATGCGCCGCGACCTGCAGCGCGTTGAAGCCCCCCCAGGAGATTCCCATCATGCCGACCGCCCCACTGCACCAGGGCTGCGCGGCAATCCAGGCGATCACCTCGACCGCGTCTTTCTGCTCCTGCGGCAGGTATTCGTCTTCAAGGAGTCCATCGGAATCGCCGGCGCCGCGCATGTCGACGCGCAGACAGGCATAGCCAGCCGCCGCCATCGGCGGATGCAGCCCGGCGTCGCGCAACGCGGTCCCGTCGCGGCGACGGTACGGGAGGTATTCGAGGATTCCCGGCACGGGCGTCCGCTCGGCGTCGTCCGGCAGCCACAAGGTCGCAGCGAGACGGGTGCCGTCGGCGAGCGTGATCCAGACCGGGTCTATCGTTTTCACAACGGCAAGCCGATGCCGTCGAAATGTCGGGCGAGCGTCCGGCAGAACACAGGGTCGCCGATGAGGTCCGCGACACGGCTCGCGTCCGGGCCGGTTTCACGATCCGTGGTGAGCATCGGCACGCGGGCGCGGATCGCCGCGTGCAAATCGCGCGTCGCAGGCGCGAGCCGGTGGCTGCGGAGATCGACCGCCTGCGCCGACACGAGCGCCTCGATGGCGACGAGCATCCGCAGCAGCTCGATCTGCTCCGCGAGCTTGCGGATCGTCAGCGGCGTCTGCGGTGCGTGGTCCTCGACGGTGTCGGAGACGGGGAGCGCGTCGAGGCTCGCGGGCTGCGCCTTCAACCGGATCTCCGCATGCAGCGCCGCCGCAGGCTTTTGCAGCGAGTTGAACCCGGTCGAGGCGCCACCGACCGGCGACAGATATTTCGGCAGGCCGGACAGGTTCGGGTTCATCAGCTTGATGATCCGCTCAGCACTGGCCGTCGCCAGATGCGTGAGCACGATCGCGAGCGTGTCGAAGGCGAGTGCGATCGCCGCCGTGTGGAAATTCGCCGTCGAGAGCATCACGCCGTCATCGGTCAGGACGAGCGGATTGTCCGCGGCGCTGTTGATCTCAGTCTCGACCGCCTCGACCGCCGTGCGGAAAGATTCAAGCGCCGGTCCCCAGATTTGCGGGAGTGCGCGGAACGAGATCGCGTCCTGGATCGCGCGCGCGCTGCCGTCGTGGAGCGCGCTGCCGCCAAGCGCGCGGCGAAACGCGGCGGCGGCGAGCGCCTGTCCGGCGGCAGGGCGTGCCGCAGCGAGACGCGCATCGAAAATCGTCGGATTGGCGGCGTAGCCTTCGATCGAAAGTGCCGCCGTAACGAGTAATGCTGTAAGCAGCGCGCCCAGTTCCACGAGCGTCGTTGCGGCGTGCCCGGCGCTAACCGCGCTCGCACTGCAGAGACTCAATCCGTCCTTCGCCGCAAGCTTGATCGGCGCGAGGCCGGCACCGGCAAGCGCGTCCGCGCCCGACATCGTCACGCCGCCGAACGTCGCCTCCCCGCGCCCGATGACGACGGCGGCCATATGGGCGCACAAACCCAGATCGGCGGCGCCGATCGAGCCGCGTGATGGAATGATGGGCGTGACGCCCGCATTGAACATCGCGACGAGCTGACCGAGCGCCGCCATCGAGATTCCCGACCCGCCCTGCGCCAAGCCCACGATGCGGCAAAGGAGCGCGGCACGTGCCACCGGCTCCGGCAGCGGCAGGCCCATGCCGATGCAGCGGCCGATGATGATCTGCTCCTGAAACGCCTCGATCTCCGCGGGCGCGAGCCGGAAACCGACATTGCCGCCGAGCCCTGTGTTCAATCCGTAGACCGGCGCATCGCCTTGCGCGTAGCGCTCGACGACGGCGCGGGCCGTCGCGATCCGCCTCCGGGCGCACGCAGTCAGGGCGATCCGCTCCCGCCCTTGCACGAGTTCCACGATCCTGCCGATCGTCAACGGCGCAGCGCCAATCTCCACTGTCGTCAAGCCGCGTCCGCCTCGACCTTGAGCGCAACCGCATAGTCCTCTGCCGCGACGTCCGCGAAGCCGAGCAATTCGAGCGCATCGAGCAGCCGCCGCCCTTCTGCCGTTTGGTCGAGCTCGAGCAGCGCCCTACGGAAGCGATCGCGCGCAGCTTCGCCGAGCGGATCGCCCTGCGTCGGATGCGTGCCGACGAGCATCGGGATCGGACCTTCCGGCGTCGTCGCGACCACGCGCACACTGGAGGCTAGCGAAGGATCGTGGCGGTGCAGGAGATCGAGGACATAGCTGTCGATAGCGGCGAGGTCCGCCGCGCCGTCCGCCACTGCGCGGATCGCGCTCTGATGCGTGACGAACGGGCCAACGAACGATGCGAACGGCGGTGCGCCGATTGCGGCGAGATGCGCCATCGGCATGTTCCAGCCGGAGTGGCTGTGCCGCGCGTTGAACGCGAAGCGGCGACCCAGAACGTCGTTGACCGTGCGATGCGGCGAGTTCGCAGCGACGACGAAGGATGCGCGATAGACCGGCCGGCCGCCGCTCCAACCGGCGCGCGGGATGGGCGCTGCGACGATCGGCCGCACGCCGCCCTCCTGCGCGAACGGCCAGCCGCACATGAAGACCGCTCCGAGATCCGGGCGGGACCACAATTCGGGGAGCCCGGCCGGCGGCGGGTGATCGACGACGTCCATCGCCACGCCCGCACGCGCGATCGCGTGTTCGAGCAGCGCGCGCCATGCCGCCGCGGCGCCGGGCGCGACCGAATACATCCGCGCATTGGCGACCGGCATCATGACCAGCGTAGCCGCTGCCCGATCCCGAGACGCTCGGCCTTCGCGAGCATCGCGTGCCCGAGCGCGATGTCGGATAGCGACAGGCCGCGGTGCCAGAAGAGGATCGTCTCGTCGTCGCGCTCGCGACCCGGCTTCAGACCGGCAACGATCTGGCCCATCTCCGCATGAAGCGTCTGCTCCGAAAGCCTGCCCGCATTCACATGCGCCCGCAGTGCACCGTACGGGCCGGCATGGACCTGCCCCCAGTCGTCCACGACGAGCTTGCTCATGATATCGGTGAGTGACAGCTCGACCGCGCTCATCGTGCCGTACGGAATCACGAGCGCGCCCGGTTTGATCCACTCGGTCTTCAGCATCGGCGCTGGCTCCAGCAACCGGGACGCCTCGACGACGATGTCGGCGCCCTCCACCGTCTCTTTCCAGTCGTTCACAGCGCGCACCGGCTTGCCGAGATCGGCGGTCAGCCGCGCGGCGAAGGCATCCTGGCTCTCCTTCCTGCGCGAATGCACGCGGATCTCGTCGAAATGGAAGATGTTATCGAGCAGTCTCACGTTCCAATAGGCCGTCCCGCGTGCGCCGATATGCCCGAGCACGCGCGAATCTTTGCGCGCCAGATATTTCGCGCCGACCGCCGTGACGGCGCCTGTGCGCATGTCCGTGATCCCCGATGCATCGAGCAGCGCGCGCGGCATCCCGGTGGCGCGATCGAACAGCACAAGCACCGCCATTTCCGACGGCAGGCCACGCTCGTAATTGTAGACGAAGTCGCTGACGATCTTCACGCCCGCCCGGTCGACGCTGCCGCCGATCGCACCGCGCAGCACGTTGAAATGGCCGTGCACGTTCGGGTCGGGCTTGAGATGTACGCGCGGCTCGATCACCGTCTCGCCTCGGCCCTGTGCGGCGAGGCTCGTCTCGATCGCCTCGATCACCTCGTCGTCGGTCATCGCGAGCTCGGCGATGTCGGGACCGTTGAGAAACGCGACGTAAATCGGCTTGCCGTGACTCACGCGGACGCTCCATCGAGGAAAGGCAGATCGAGCGCATGGTCGCGCGCGCAGGCGACGGCGTCTTCGTAGCCGGCATCGGCATGGCGCATGACGCCGCTCGCGGGATCGTTCCACAGGACGCGGGCGAGCCGCCGCGCCGCATCCTCGGTGCCGTCCGCGACGATCACCATTCCGGCGTGCTGCGAAAATCCGATGCCGACCCCGCCGCCATGATGGATCGACACCCAGGTCGCGCCCGAGGATGTGTTGAGCAGCGCGTTGAGCAAGGGCCAGTCGGAGACCGCATCCGAGCCGTCGCGCATCGATTCCGTTTCGCGATTGGGACTCGCGACGCTGCCGCTGTCGAGATGATCGCGGCCGATCACGATCGGCGCACCGACCTCGCCGCGCGCGACCATCTCGTTGAATGCGAGGCCGAGACGGTGACGCTGCCCGAGCCCGACCCAGCAGATGCGTGCCGGCAGTCCTTGGAAGTGGATGCGCGCGCGCGCCATGTCGAGCCAGCGATGGAGGTGCTCATCGTCGGGGATCAGCTCCTTCACGCGCGCATCGGTGCGGTAGATGTCCTCCGGATCCCCGGAGAGCGCCGCCCAGCGGAATGGGCCGATGCCGCGGCAGAACAGCGGCCGTATGTAGGCGGGGACGAATCCGGGAAAAGCGAACGCGTCAGCCACACCCGCCTCTTTCGCGAACTGGCGGATGTTGTTGCCGTAGTCGACGG
>DATAPS010000219.1:0-12007 GCA_036265085.1 Acetobacteraceae bacterium
GGCGTGTGGCCGGATCATCATGATCTCGGAAGCGTTCGCGATCCACGAGCACGACCTGCGCACCCGGCCGCAGGATTTCGGCGAGATCACGCTGACTCGCTTCGTCCTCGGCGCAACCGTCACGGCCGCCGATCTGATGCAGGCGCTGCGCCTGCGGCGCGAGCTTGCCGAGGCGGCCGAGTCGGTGTTGCAGCGCTACGACGCATTGCTCTGCAGCGCCGCCCTGTCGCCGGCGCCACGGTTCGATGCGCTGCCGAATATGTCGACGGCGGCGAGTCCGGTTCAGACGATTCCCTGGAACGTCACCGGCCATCCTGCGCTGAGCGTGCCGACCGCGCTGTCGCCCGAGGGGTTGCCTCTCGGCGTTCAGCTGGTCGGCCGTCCGTTCGATGAGGCGACGCTGCTGCGCATCGGCCACACGGTCGAGGCGATGTCCGGCTGGACGGCTGCGCCGCTGCCTCGCTGATCCGGCCCGCTCCCGCTCTCCCCGCGGGCGGGAGAGGGCTTTTGACACTGCTAGGCGACCGCCACCTCGCGGAAACGGCGCAGAAGCACCCAGCCGAGCGCCGCCGAAGCGAGAAACAGCGCGACGCCGAGCCCGACCTGGCTCGCCCGGTCCACGCGCGTGCCCGCGCCGAGCAGTCCGAACACCAATGTCTGCGGAACATAGCCGACGGCGGTCGCGGCGAGGAACGGCGCCGCGGCGATTCCGGAGATGCCGGCGAGCAGGTTGAGCAGCAGGTTGTTGCCCACGGGCAGGAGCCGCAGCATCAGGGTTGCGGAAAACGGATTGGCCGCCAGGAAGGCGTCGAGCCGCGCCAGCCGGCCACCCAGGCGCCTCCGCATGATGTCCTGCGCCCACGCCCGCCCGAGCAGCCGCGCCCACGCCAGATCGAGGACACATCCCAGCAGTTGCGCCAGCAGCGCGAGCGCCATTCCCGGCCACAGTCCGAACGCATACCCCCCGGCATAGGCGGCGATCTGCCGCGGCAGCCCCACCGCACAGAGCGCCGCAGCGCCGAGCACGAACGCCGTGCGCCCTTCCGCGCCCGCCCGATCGATCAGCCCGCCTGCGCCGCCGGGCGCCGACCGCAACGCAAAGCCCGCCGCGACGAGGCCGAGCACGAGCAGGCCGGGCTTCCATAGTTTCACGGCGCCGGCTCCGACCGCGCGGCGATCTCCACATACCGCATCGGGCGTGGCGTCACCGAGCAGCCGGACGCGCACCGCGTTCGCCACGCGCGACGAGATCCGCTTCACCGCCCGATCCCGCCGATCAGCGGGGCGATGTTCTCCGCCTCGTTCCGCACCGGGACGACGACCGAGCGGATGGGATCGCCCAGCTGGAGGCGCGCACGGGCTGCGAGGCTGGGATCAGTCGCGTTCACGCGGCCGGTTAGCACCGTGCTGCGCGCCGTCGCAAGCCGCCCGCGTCGAACCGGCCGCGACGTGCGGCGTTCTTGAGCGTCACAGGCATGCACTGATCCAGGAGAAGGAACATGCGTCCGATCTTCAGCGCGCTCGCCCTGAGCGCCGTCCTGGTTGCGCCGGTCGGCGCGCTCGCGCAGTCGACGACCGTCATCCAAACCGGTCCGGGCATCTCCGCCCCGCCGTCCGGCTCGGTGACCACGGAGACGCGGCGGCAGAGCGACGGCATGGGCGGGGAGACGGTCTCCAAGTCGCGGACCTATCAGAGCGACGACGGCACAGTCAGCCGCTCCCATACGGTGACGCGAAGCGACGGCGTTCCCGGCACCAGCACCACGACCACCACGACGCATACGGTGCCCTGAGATGAAAACGCTCTCACTGACCCTCGCGGCGCTGGCGCTCGGGACGGGCCTCGCCGCCGCTCAGACGACGGTCATCGTGGAGCCGCGGCAGCCTCCGCCGCCGCCCGTCGTGCAGGTCGAGCCGGGGCCGGGCACGCTCGCGACCACCGTCACTCGCCGCGCGACCGACGGCTACGGCAATTCGACCACATCGCAGACCACGACGTTCAACCAGGGCGGCAGCGTCGTGCAGGACACCCACTCGACTACCGTGACGCCGCCGCCCTCGACGACGATCATTACGCGCTGAGGCTGGCTCGACGGGGGCATTCGCCTATATCCAGGGGCGATGCCCTTCGACGACTTTGATTTCCCCACAGGTGCCCGCCGGGTTCCGTGTTCCTATCGCCGCAACTCGCGCTGGGTCGCGAGTTGGCTGTTCGTCGTCGCCGGGTTCACGTTCGTGATGATCGTGCTCGGCGGCGCGACCCGGCTCACCGGCTCGGGCCTCTCGATCATGGAGTGGGCGCCGCTCTCGGGCGCACTGCCACCGCTGTCTCATGCGGAATGGGAGCGGCTATTCGGGCTCTACAAGCAGATCCCGCAGTATTCGCTGCTGCACACCGACATGGATCTCGCGGGCTTCCAGCGGATCTTCTGGCTGGAATGGACGCACCGGCTCTGGGGCCGGCTGATCGGCATCGTCTTCCTCGTGCCGCTGATCGCATTCGTGGTCCGCGGCATGATCCCTCGCCGCCTCATCCCCCGCCTCGCCCTGCTGTTCGTGCTCGGCGGGCTGCAAGGCGCGGTCGGCTGGTTCATGGTCGCCTCGGGCTTCTTCCCGGACAGCACGGCCGTCTCGCCCTATCGCCTTGTGGTCCATCTCGTGCTGGCGCTGGCGCTCTACGCCGTGATGATCTGGATCGCGCTGTCGCTCTGGCGTCGGACCGTGCCGCGCGGCGACCCGCCAACCCGCCCGCTCGCGCGACGCATGGCGGCGGCCGTGGTCGGTTGCGTCGTCCTCACCATCGTCGCCGGCGGCTTCACCGCCGGGCTGCATGCCGGACTGACCTACAACACCTTCCCGCTGATGGACGGATCGCTCGTTCCGGCCGGTTATGCGCCGCTCGAGCCTCCCTGGCGCAGCTTCTTCGAGGATGTCGCGACCGTCCAGTTCGACCACCGCCTCCTCGCGACCCTGACCGCCGCCCTCACCCTCGCCGCCGTCGCGATCGGGCTCGCGAGCGGGGTGCGCGGCACCGTCCGGCGCGCGTTCCTGGCGCTCGGAGCTGTCGTGCTCGTGCAATACATGCTCGGCGTCGCCACTCTCCTTAACGTCGTTCCCGTCGGGCTCGCGGTCGCCCATCAGGCCACCGCCGTCCTCCTCCTCACCGCCGCCCTCGTGGCCTGCCACGCCACGCGTCGCGCGCCCGCGCATCCGGAGCTTCCATGATCGCCGATACGGCCCTGGCCACCACCGACAAGCTGTTCTTCGACCGCGCCGACGCCACCCTCGACCGCAGCGCCGCCGAACGGATCACCGCCGAGGCGCTCACGGACGCCGACGACGGGGAGCTCTTCCTCGAATACAGCGAGAGCGAGGGCATCGCGCTGGACGACGGCCGCATCCGCAGCGCCAGCTTCGACACCTCATACGGCTTCGGCCTACGCGCCGTGGCGGGCGAGGCGACCGGCTACGCCCATGCCGGCGAGCTCAGTGAAAACGCGCTCCGCCGCGCCGCCGCCAGCGTCGCTTCGGTCGCCGCCGGCCACTCCGGCACCGCGTCCGAGCCACCGCGCGCCAGCAACGCGCGCCTCTACTCCGACGCCAATCCGCTCACCGGCATGCCGTTCGGGAAGCGGACCGCCCTGCTCGGCGAGATCGACGCCTACGCCCGTGGGAAGGACGCCCGCATCAAGCAGGTGATGGCCTCGATCGCCGGGTCCTGGCAGGCGGTGCAGATCATCCGCGCCGACGGCAACCGCGTGGCCGACATCCGCCCGCTGATCCGCCTGAATGTCTCCGTTGTCGTGGAATCGGATGGCCGCCGCGAAACCGGCAGCCACGGCACCGGCGGGCGGTTCTCCTACGATCGCCTACTCACCGAAGCGACATGGCGCGGTGCGGTCGACGAGGCGCTGCGGCAGGCGCTGGTCAACCTCGAGAGCCGCCCCGCCCCGGCCGGCGAGATGCCTGTCGTGCTCGGCCCGGGCTGGCCCGGTATCCTGCTGCACGAGGCGATCGGGCACGGGTTGGAGGGCGACTTCAACCGCAAGAAGACGTCCGCCTTCGCCGGCCTGCTGGGGCAGCGCATCGCCTCGCCCGGCGTCACCGTGGTCGACGACGGCACCATCCCTGACCGGCGCGGCAGCCTGACCATCGACGACGAAGGCACGCCGACCAGCCGCACGGTGCTGATTGAGGACGGCATCCTGCGCGAGTTCCTGCAGGATCGGCTGAACGCGCGCCTGATGGGCCTGCGCGCCACCGGCAACGGCCGGCGACAGTCCTACGCGCATGCGCCGATGCCGCGCATGACCAACACCGTCATGCTCAACGGCAGCCACACGCAGGACGAGATGATCCGCTCGGTGAGGAACGGCCTCTTCGCGGTGAATTTCGGTGGCGGCCAGGTCGACATCACCTCCGGGAAGTTCGTGTTCTCGGCTAGCGAGGCGTATCGCATCGAGGACGGGAAGGTCACCGCCCCGGTGAAGGGCGCCACCCTGATCGGCAACGGCCCGGATGCGCTGACCAAGGTGGAGATGGTCGGGGACGACAGCGCGCTCGACCCCGGGATCGGCACGTGCGGCAAGAACGGCCAGGGCGTCCCGGTCGGCGTCGGCCAGCCGACGCTCAAGCTGTCCGGGTTGACGGTCGGTGGGACGGCGGCGTGACTATTCCATGACGCCCGCCCGTCGCAGGCCCTCCGCCACATGCAGCCTATCCGCCTCCTCGGCGAGGCCGGTTTGCGCGAGGTAGCGGCGGACGCTGAATTGCGGCTCCAGCCGTAGCAGCCTCCGCCGCACGACGTCCGCATCCTCACGCCGGTCGAGATGGCCGAGTGCTGCGAGGTACGGCTTACAGGCGCCGGAAAACGCCGGATTCATCTCGGCCACCTCCCGCCCGAGCCCAACAGCCGCCGCGTGATCGCGCCGAAGCAGGGCTGCGAGCACCAGGGTGGTGTCGAGGAAGAAGGCTAGCGGCGCGTTCGGTGTCAGCGCCTTGTAGCGTGATAGCCGCCGCTCGGCCTCCGCCGCATTCCCGAGACACGCATGCGCGAGGCCGGAGAAATTCCACGCGAGCGCCAGATGCGGGTTGAGCCGCAGTGCGCGTTCGTACATCGCCAGCGCGTCGTCGGGACGGTTCAGGAGCTGCACGCGGACGTACCCCGCGATCGTCAGCGCCGCCGCATCGTGCGGATCGAGCGAGACCGCGCACTCGGCGGCCCGCTCGGCCTCCGCGATGGCGGCGTCGGTGTCCGCCGCCCGGCCCTGTTCGAGCTGCAGGATCGTCCAGAGCACGAGCGTCGCGTGCGCCTCGCCACACTCCGGATCGAGCACGATCGCCTGCCGGAGCAGGCTGCCGGTCTGCGCGACCGTGGCCGGCTCCAAGCGTCCCAGGGAGGCCGTCGCGCATAGCGTCAGCGTCTGCGCGCTTGCCTCGCCGGGCGCACGGGCAAGGGCGCGCCTGGCCGTCGCCGCCATCGCCTCCTGCTCGCCTTCAGCCGCGGCCGCATCGGATATTTCGTCCTGGAGCGCGAGAAGGTCTGCGGCATCCCCGTCGAATCGCCGCACCCAGATCACCTCGTTGCCGGCGCGCAGATCGGTCAGGCGCAGGGAAGCCCGCGCACGGGTGGCCGAGCGCTGCAGCGTCCCTTCCAGAAGGAAGTCGACACCGGCGCTGCGCCGCACGACCGCGTCATCGCGCCCCGGCCCGGCGAGCCTCGTCAGCGCGCCGGATGCAACGACGTTCAGGCTTTGGAAGCGCGCCAGCGCCGCCGTGATCTCCTCCGCGAGCGCCGTGCCGAGATGCGCGTCGTCCTGCGCCGAGCCGACGAGTGTCATCGGAAGTCCCCCGATGCGCGGCCGCGCGCGACCGCGCTCGGGTACCGGCGCAACCGAGTCCCCGATGCGCTCATGGGGCCGGTCGTGCCGCGCGTTTGGCGAGCGGATCGCGGCCGCTCCCGGGTCGAGCGGCGCTGGGGGAATGGCCGGGCGCGAAAGCGGCTGACCCGAAGCGCGGGGGGCGGCCACGCGGATGTCCGCAAGCAGCGCCTGTGTTTCTTCGGATGGCTGCGCATCGAGCTGATCGGCGAGCACAAGACGGCAGCGCTCGTAGGCCTGGATCGCCATGCCGCGCTCGCCACGATCGGCATAGGCGCGCATCAGCGCACGCCACGATCCCTCGTGCGACTTGTCGATCGCGAGCAGCTGCTGCGCCGCGGCGACCACGGTGTCAGGCTCGGTCTGCTCCCGAAGGACCGCCTCGGCAAGCTCCCGTGCGCGATCGCGCAACCGCTCGCGCTCCGCGGCGAGCCAGGCGTCGAAGGCCCCATCGATCCCGTCAAGATCCTCGAGCAGCTCGCCATCGAGCAGGGACAGTGCCGCCGGCCGCGCCGGCGTCGCGCGCATGATTTCCTCGACGTCGACCCACACGGTCCCAGGTCGCAGCATCAGGTGGTCCCGTTGGATATTGAGTATGTTTGCGCCGGCCGGGTTCAGCGCTTCGAGCAGGCGGTGAATCTCCTGGCGCAAGGACGCACGCGCCTGGTCTTCGTGGCGACGGCTCCATAGCAGCTCAGCGAGCTTCCCGCGCAGCATCGGGCGCGGCGTCGAGAGCGCAAGGATCGCGAGCAGCGCGCGGGTCTTGCGACCGATGGGCACGATGCTCTCCTCCTCGAGCGTCCACGCCTCCATCTGCCCGATCAGCCGCAGCCTGACCCGCAGCGGCTGCGTTGCTACGGCGTGATGGCCAATCCCGTTGGGACGTTGCAATAACGCGAGTGCCATGACAGTGCGTGCTCCGCGATCACACGCACAGCATTTACGTTACAGCGGCGTCCGCAATACGTGAATGTCCGGACTCTGGAGAGGTCCAAGGTGACGGCCGATTACAGCGCCGCTTCCTTCCAGATCTCACGAATGTCGCCGTTCCAATCGCCGTAGAACCGGCTCAACCAATGCTCCGCCTGCGTCGGTCCGCCATCGACGATCGTTTCCAGCGGCGCGAGAAAGATCGTCTCGTCCCGGCTGTCCGCGTCGCGACAGGCTCGCGCCCGCAAACCGTCATGCGCGATCGCCACCATCTCCCGCGCCAGATCGCGTAGCGTTCCAGTGCGCCAGGTCGCGCCGAGCCCTTGCCGCGGCACCACGTCGCGAAGTGCGGCGAACACCGCGCGCCCGTGCGGCCGCACCAGGGCGTACGCCGCCTCCAGGGCGGCATCGTCGTAGAGCAGTCCGACCCACAGCGCCGACTCTGCCACCATCATCTCCGGCGTCCCCGCATCCGAGCCGCGCATTTCGAGGAATCGCTTGAGCCGCACATCGGTGAACACCGTCGTCATGTGGTCCGCGAAATCGCCGACGGTTGCCTCGCCGACGCCACGATTGTGGGCCAGACCCGCCATGAACTGCCGGAAGGTGTACTCCGTCATGTCGACGTACTGGTCGTCGCGATAGACGAAATACATCGGCACATCGAGGAGCCATTCGACATAGCGTTCGAACCCGAAATCGGGCGCGAACATCACCTCCGGCATCCCCGTGCGGTCGGGATCCGTGTCCGACCAAATGTGCCCGCGAAACGACAAGAACCCGTTTGGCCGTCCCTGGGTGAACGGGGAATTCGCGAACAGCGCCGTGGCGACCGGTTGCAGCGCCAGCGAAACGAGCAGCTTGCGCCGCATGTCCGTCTCGGACGCGTAATCGAGATTGACTTGCACCGTGCAGGTGCGCGTCATCATGTCGAGGCCGAGCGAGCCGACCTTCGGCATGTACTTGCGCATGATCTTGTAGCGCCCCTTGGGCATCCACGGCATCGCTTCGCGCGGCATCGTCGGATGAAAACCGAGCGGCGCGAACCCGAGCCCGAGCGGATCAGCGGCCGCGTGCATGTCCGCGATATGGGAGTCGAACTCCGCGCGCGTCTCGTGCAGCGTCCGCATCAGCCCACCCGAGAGCTCGAACTGCCCGGCCGGCTCCAGCGACACCGACGCGGAGCCCCGCTTGAGGCCGATCGGATTGCCGCTGTCCGTGATCGGCTCCCAGCCGTCCTGCGCCATGCCATCCAGCACAGCGCGAATGCCGCGCGGCTCGTAGGGCGGCGGCGTCAGGTCGTCGTGCCGGAATCCGAATTTCTCGTGCTCCGTACCGATCGTCCATTGGTCGCGCGGCTTGCAGCCGACCGCGATGAACTCGGCCAGTTGCCGCACCGACGTCACGGGCGTCACGTCGGCGTCTCCGGGGTTGGACATTCTCGTTCCGTCTGCTAGGCGCGGCGGCCTGAGTTATCGCCTAGCGGCCGGCGCCTACCTGCAGCAATGCGAGGCCGACGATGGCAGCGGTCTCCGCCCGCAGGATGCGCGGGCCGAGCGTGGCCTGCACAACAAAGGGACGTGCCGCGAGCACGTCAAGCTCGTCGGGTGCGAAACCACCTTCCGGACCGATGAGCAGCCCGGCGGGCTGCCGTGCAGGCGCGATCGCGACGGCTTCGCGACGCTCGATCGCCGCGAACAACGTCCTCCCGTTCGGCCAAGCGGCGAGCAGCGCCGGCAGGCGAACCGGCTCGGCAATTTGCGGCACGCTCAAGCGCTCGCACTGCTCTGCCGCCTCGGTCGCGATCGCCGTGAGCCTGTCCGCGTTCAGGCGCGCCGCGTTGGTGCGCTCGGTGAACACCGGGAGCATCGCGCTGACGCCGAGCTCCGTCGCCTTCTGCACGACGAGGTCGGTCAAGTCGCGCTTGAGCGGCGCGAAAGCGAGCCAGAGATCAGGCTCGGGCTCCTGGACCCGCGTCCGCTTCTGCACGGAGAACGTCGCGCGATCCTTGCGGAGGGTGCGTATCACCGCCGCCCATTCGCCGTCATGGCCGTTGAACAGCAGCACGGGATCGCCCGGCCCGCGGCGCATCACGGCACCGAGATAGTGCGCCTGTCCGCCGGTCGCCTCGACCTCGGCCCCCGGTGCCAGGGACGCCGTCACATGCAGTCGGACCGCTCCCAATTCCCTTGCTCCTCGCGAGTCCCGATTGGACATGCGCGCGTTGAGAACCCATCGTCATGCCCGGGCTTGTCCCGGACACCCACGTCGTCCGGCAGCAGGGAACGTCTGTTTGTCGACGAGAGCGGCCGGCCACCGTCAATGCTGACGGATGTCCCGGGACGTGGATGACCAGGACGACCCCCTGTCATGACGAAGGTCTTGTGCGGCAATGACTGGTCATACCGACATCGTTGCCGATGGCTGGGTCGCGCGGCTCCCCGCCGCATGGCGCCCGTACGCGCTCATCGCGCGATTCGACCGCCCGATCGGTGCGTGGCTGCTCTTCCTCCCCGGCGTATGGTCGATCCTGCTCGCCCGCACGACGCCGGGGCGTAGCGTCCGGCTCATCGCGCTGTTTTTGGTGGGTGCCTTCCTGATGCGGGCTGCGGGATGCGTGGTCAACGATATGTGGGACCGCGACATGGACCGGCGCGTAACCCGCACCGCTGGCCGCCCGCTCGCCTCCGGCGCGCTCCGTATGCGCCAAGCAGCGGCGTTCCTGTTCGTTCTCCTGGCGATCAGCCTGACGATCCTGCTGCAGCTCGATGTCGCGGCGCAGTTGCTCGGCGTATTCTCCCTCGCCCTGGTCGCGGTCTACCCGCTGGCGAAGCGGGTGACGTGGTGGCCGCAGGCGATGCTCGGCGTTACCTTCGGTTGGGGCGCGCCGATGGGCTACGCCGCGGCCGCAGGTCATCTCGACGGCGCGGCGCTCGCGCTCTACGCCGCGGCGTTCATGTGGATCCTCGGCTATGACACGATCTACGCGCACCAGGACCGCGAGGACGATGCGCTGATCGGGGTTCGCTCCACCGCGCGGCTCTTCGCGGAAAGGACGCGGCCGTTCCTCGTCGTCTGCTTCACGCTCACCCTCGCACTGGTCGCATTGTCGGGCGCGCTCGCCGGCCTGTCGGTGTGGTTCTATCTCGCACTCACCATCCCAGCCGCCCTGCTGGTCCGCGTCGTCGTTCGGCTCGACATCGACGATCCGGCGCTTTGCCTCGCGCTGTTCAAGGCGAATCGCGAAGTGGGGCTGGCGATCGGGCTGGCAATCCTGCTCGGACGGTTCGCCGCCTGAACGCCGAAGCCTTCATCCGCGCACATACCACGCGTGCCCGGGCGCCGCTCGTGCCCAAGATCGCTCTTCATCTCGCGACCGAGATCACCCCGATCTGGCAGGCGACAGAGGACTGGCTGCGCGAGACCGGCATCGACCCGCCGTTCTGGGCATTCGCCTGGCCCGGCAGCCAGGTGCTCGCGCGCCACGTTCTCGACCACCCCGAACTCGTCGCCGGCCGCCGCGTGCTCGATTTCGCCGCCGGCTGCGGCCTCGCCGCGATCGCCTGCGCGATGGCCGGGGCGGCGCAGGTCGAGGCGGCCGAGATCGATCCGATGGCGGCCGCCGCGATCCGGCTCAACGCGGCCGCGAACGGGGTAGCGGTCACTGCGACCGCCGCGGACGTGGTCGGCGCGTGCTGCCGCTGGGACGTGATTCTCTGCGGCGACGTCTGCTACGAGGCGCCAATGACGGCGCACATCCTGCCCTGGCTGCGGCGGATGGCGGACATGGCGGCTGTGTTGGTTGCGGATCCCGGCCGCGCCTACGTGCCGCGCGACGGTCTCGACGCAATCGGCCGGATGGTCGTGCCGACAACGCTGGAACTCGAGGACCGGACCGAACGCATGGTAACCCTTTGGCGTTTGCATCCTGCAGCTTGAGAGAACTTCGATGCGCAGCCTCGCCCTCCTCGCCGCCTTCGCACTGATCGCGCAGCCCGCCGCAGCCCAGACGGCGCAAACCGCGCCCCCCGCCCTCAATTACGTGCAACCGCTCACCCCGGCCGGCATCCAGGCCGTGCAGCAACGGCTCCAGCAGGCGGGCGCCTATTCGGGCCAAGTGGACGGTGTGTGGGGAGCGGACAGCCAAGCCGCGCTGACCCAGTTCCAGCAGCTGCATCAGCTCCAGGTCACCGGTCAGATGAACCAGGCGACCGCGGCGGTGCTCGGCCTCAACATCACGCAGCTGCTCGGCGGCGGCTCTGCCCCAACGCCGGTCGCCCAGCAGCCGCGCCCGCTCAGCCCGCGCGCCGTGCGCGCGCTGCAGTCCCGATTGCAGCAGCTCGGGTACTACACCGGCTCGATCGACGGCGAGTGGGGGCCTCGCGCCGAGAGCGCGTTGCAGCGCTTCCAGCAGGCGAGCGGCCTTCAGGTCAGCGGCAGGATCAACCAGGAGAGCGTAACCGCTATGGGCCTCGACCCGACGACGCTGTTCAGCCCCTAAACCTGGAGCGATGTCCCGAGCGCATCGAGAAGATAGCCGGTGCCGTGCTCGCGTGAGCCGGCATCGTCGTAGCCATCCAGGAACGCGCCCTGCTCGGTCACCATGAGGGTCGTCTTTCCGCCCTCCGCCCGCAGCTGCATGGTCGCCAGCGACACCGAGATCTTCTTGTCGTCCAGATACATCTCGTAGCTGTAGACCAGCCGCTCGTTCGGGATCACGTCGAAATAGGTCGCGTCGAAGGTGGAGATCACGCCGCCTTCCCAGCGCCCTTTCACCCGCTCGCGTCCGCCGGCCCGCACGTCCATGTGACGTTCGAGCAGCTCCCAGCGGTCGGGCGTCCCGCCGAACCACTTCTGCTTGGCGGCCTCGTCGGTCAGCGCCTTCCAGACCCGCGGGACCGGTGCATCGTAACTGCGCGCGAGATTGAATGTGGCGTGCACCACGGAGCGGGCGGCCGTCGCGACGGCGCCTTGCATGCGGAGGACCTCCCACTCGAGCTTGTCGAGCGTGCTCCGCCAGCCCTCCGGCGCGCCCGCCACCATCGCCGCGGCAATCGACGGCACCATCAACGTGTAGGTCTGCGTGACATCCATTCGTGTTCCGCCGAGTGCATCGGAGAAGTCGACCTCGGTGTAGGCGCGGAACAGCGACGTGCCGGCGCTATCGGTGGCGTGCATGTCGATGACCAGCCGACTGT
>DATAPS010000220.1:0-3736 GCA_036265085.1 Acetobacteraceae bacterium
CGGCCCCGCAGCCGGGCGATCTCGCGTATACCGAAGCGGCGATTTTCGGGATGTAGGCGTCTGCGGGGCCATCAAAGGGGCCTCGTCGAATTTCAGTAGACCGGAGCCATCGCGACCGTGCGGTGAACCGGCCCTCCCCGATCGAATGCCGCTGGCGCGTATCAGGCCGTGTTTCCGGCATCGATGGTGAGCGTCGTGCCTGTGATATGCCGCGCCTTGTCACTGAGCAGGTATGCAACCGCATCCGCCACGTCGCCGACTTCCGGAAGACGGCCCAGCGCGCTGCGCTTGGCGATCTTGGCCAAGTGCGCGTCGGCCATTCCGCCGGTCATCTCTGTCTCGAGGAATCCTGGAGCAACGCTGTTGACCGTGATGCCCAGAGGGCCGAGCTCGCGCGCGAGCGACCGCGTGAAGCCGGCAAGCGACGACTTGGTCGCAGAATAGACCGACAAGCCGCTGTATCCGGTGAAGCTGACGACCGAGGACACGTTCACGATCCGGCCGCCCCCGCCAACCATCATCGATCGCACGACATACTTGGTGAGCGTGATCGGCGAGAGGACGTTCAGCTTCACGAGTTGCTCGATCCGCGTGTCCTGCATCGTGGCGAGCACGCCGGGAGTGCCGAGCGCGGCGTTATTCACCAGACCTTGCAGCGTGCGGAATTCGTCTCGCAGCCCGGCGACGAAGCCGCCGATGCGAGCGATGTCGGCGAGATCGAACGGCCGGAAGCAGATCGCGTTTCCGGCGCCCGCGGCCTCACGCTCGGCTGCGGCCAGCGCCTCGGTTTGGCGCCGCGCGACGACGATGACTCTGTCGCCGCCGCTCGCGAGCGAGCGCGCAATCGCGAGGCCGAGCCCGCGGCTGCCGCCGGTTACGATGATGTTACGCACGCCGCCGGACCAGCTTGCCCGACGGCGCGATCTCCAGCGACTCCACAATCCGCACAGTCGCCGGGACCTTGTGCGTAGGAAGCTCGCGACGGCAGAGATCAATGACCTCGCGCGCGAGCGATGCGCTGTTCGCGGGATCAGCGTCGGGTTCGGGGACGATCTCGGCCGAAACCACGGCTCCGGTGACGAAATTGGCGCGGGCGCGGACAAGAGACATTCGGACCTCGGGGTGGCGGTTGATCACCGTCTCGACTTCCTCCGGATGAACCTTGAGCCCGCCGACGTTAACAACGCCCTCCCTGCGCCCGACGAAATGATATCGGTCGCCTCGCCGGACGACGAGGTCGCCCGTATCGGCGAACCCATCCGCGTCCGTGAACGACCGGATCTCGCCGTCCAGCCTGCCAGCAGCCACCCGGTCGGAACGCACCCAGAGCGAGCAGTCGCGCACGCGAAGCTCTACCCCGCCGGCGGAGCGATCGTCATCGATGTAGGCAGCGGGGAAGCCGGCTCGTTCATCTTCGACCTCGAACGCCACGCCCGTCTCGGTCGATGCAAAGGCATGCACGAGCCGAGCCGTCGGATACAGAGCCTTCAACCGGTCGAGAATCGCCTGATCCGCAACCTCTCCGGACAGTCGGACATAATCGGGCGAGATGAGCCTGGATTCCGATGTCATCAGCGCACGCCGCCAATGCGACGGCGTGCCGAGGAAATGGGTGGCGTCATGGACTGCCGCTCGCCGAAGGAACGCGGCGGGAGTCTCGCGATCGGACGAAAGGACGACAGAGCCACCGCCGATCAGCGCGCGCAACAGGACCTGCAGGCCGCCGTAGCGTCGAACGTCGTAAAACGTGCACCAGGTAACCGCCCTCCCCCGAGGGGCGCGCGGAAGCAAGTGCCCCGACAGGCTCTGCAGGGTGTGCACCACCATTTTCGGCGGTCCGGTAGTTCCGGACGTGAACAGCACCCACTCGGTTTTCAGGGGCTCCATTGGCCAGGTTGAAATCCGGAAATCGGAAGTGGCCGACGGTAGCTGTATGATTTTCCGCCCATACGCCTTTGGCCAAGTCCCGTCGGTGACGATCGCGTGCGCGCCGACCTCGTCGAGAACCGGCGCGATATACTGCTCGGGCAGATCGGGCGGACAGACGACGATCCGGCGCGCGATACCGTCCATTTCGATCAACGCGCGTGCGTAGGCGAGCTGCCGGTCGCAAGATAGCAGGACCGTCCGACCCGCGATCTCGTCCAGGGCGATGCTCGCCTCCGAACCGCGGAGCCCGAAAGCCAACGACGTGGTTTCGTCAGCGAGAAAGCGGGCCGCCCCGGCGTTGGACCCGACTACCAGTCCACGCAGTGAGGCTAGGTTAGATCGCATTCTCGTACTGGCGGACGAAGTCGCCAAACGTAACAGGGAACGGCGCTTCGTTGTCTGCACCAAACGGATCCACGCCGAACCCGTCCTCGAGTCGCGCGACGATCACCGCGAGGCAGAGCGAATCGAGGCCGAGATCCGACAGCCGTGCCTCGTCGCGCAGATGCGCAAGCGGTTTCCCGTGCTCGGCAGCGACCTCCGTCATCGTCTGCTCGATCGTCGCTCGTACGGACACTGCACGTTCCTCCGGTCAATCGCCATGTGTTCGATCAAGAGAGACGCTCGCTCGTCTCATTTTTGATCCAAATCACTGATAATTCGATAGACTTACAAGCCGAGGGTGGTTTGTCAATCGCAATCGGCAGGCGCACGAATGCGGGCTCACATTCTCGCGCGCAGCCGGACATACAAAAATCGAGATTGACTTCTAAAATTAAACGGTTAATATACGTTAGGGTATCGATATGATATCGATCCGAAGCCCGTGTCACGTTTGGGGCGGATCTGCTGGCTTGCAGTGGGAGCACGTTCGCTTGCTACTTACCCGTCTTCCGCTCGACCAATACAGCACCCAGGCAACCTCAAGAGATCGGGGGCGGCCCGAGGTCGCACGATGCGAGCGGGTGAACCTGCACAGCTGGACGACCGTGCTGGCCTGTCTCGACGTGCTCGGCGCCGTAACTCTGTCCTTTATCATATTCGATCTCTATGCGGCGCCGCTGAATTACAACCCGTCCCAACTGTGGACCGGCGTCGGCGGCTTCGTTGCTGCGTGGTGCGTCGCGTCGCACTCACTGAGCCTGTATCATCACAGGACCGCCCTCGCCGGCCGGTCGATGCTCGTCCGGGCGGTCGCCACCTGTGCGCTGGCGTTCGGCATCGTTCTGTTGGTGACGTTCGGGTTTAAGCTGATCGGCGGCATCTCACGGCTGTGGCTGTTCGCCTGGGCGGCTGGCACGATCGCGTGGATCATCGCGACCCGCGTCATCTGGCGACGAGCCCTCGATGCCTCGCTCAGCACTGGCCGTTGCCTTGATCGCGCCCTGGTCGCCGCCCCCTCGGACAACGTCGCTCGGCGAGCAGCTGGCGCGCTCGAATTCGAAAGCAACGGAGGAATACGCGTGGTCTCGTGCGGCCCGTTGCCCGGCGTGCCGGGCAGCCCGCCGCTCGACTGGATAGAGAACTCGGTGCGGAGCGGCGCGATCGATCGTGTCCTGATCACGGACTTTGCGGACGCGAAAGAAGAGACCAACGCGCTGCTTGCTCGACTCGCCCGCTTGGCCGTCGACGTGACCCTGGTGCCGAGTTTCCAGGGACTATACATGCCCTCCGTGCGCGTCGGGCGCATCGGCTTCATCCCCGTGGTTGATGTCGCCGTCCGCCCGCTGTCGGCCGGCCAGGCGCTCTGCAAGCGAATCGAGGACGTCCTCATCGCTGGCATGGCGCTCGGCCTATTGTGGCCCCT
>DATAPS010000221.1:0-2340 GCA_036265085.1 Acetobacteraceae bacterium
TTGTCCTTGTCGAAACCGCTTGCGCGGGCGTGGCTGCGCCACGACCAGTCTAATCCTCGGCTGACCCCGAGCAAGCGCACGAAGCTGCGTCGAGAGAGTGCCGGCAACCGGGTAGTGCAAGTCCGGTGCCGCCGGCTCGGCGCTACGAACGCCGAAGATGGCAGTCACGCGGCATCGCCCGCAAATCCGACCCCAGCGGCGATACCGAGATAGGGACTGAACCAGCAACGCGCCACCTCGGCGGTGCAGGAATGTGCCAGCCGTATTCGGCAAGCGGCCTTGCGGCCCGCGATTACCGTTTCCGCCCGAACGGATCCAGGACGACCCGGTCCTCGAGGACTACGGGCCGACAACGGGCGCGATCGCGGAAGCTCGTTGCACCTTGACGCCTCATCCCCCCACAGCCATGGGTCCACCGTGCTGAGAGTATCGACGCCGGCGATCGGTTGCGGCTAGAAGGCCACACGATACGGGAGAGAGACGGCTTGGATGACGCGATGGTCCCCCGCCCTCACGGGCCACTGGTCGCGGTGACGCCGTGATGCCGGGCGGCGTCGGCGCAGCGATTGCGGATAACGCGTATGGCGGCTTTGCCGGGATGTATGCGCCTTGCGCGCGGGACAGCACAGCTACCCTACTCGAGCAGGCTGCGCGTTCCCGCGCATATGTCGTTTGAGGGTTGTGAATTGTTCGATGCGTGAATCATCAGGCAAAATGCGCGCAACTGTTCGCGTCGGACGACGACGGCAAACTGAGCGATAGGTACCATGAACGGAGATCGCGGAGAGGATTCGGCGCGGCTGCACCCGGCCATCGGCGCAGGGCGATGCAGGCGTGGCCGATAGTGGAACCTCACGGTTCACCGGGGCATCTCCCGGCGCAGTCTGCCGGACTGCGATTTCCGCGTGAAGCGGACGACTATGCCCTGCGGAATTGCCGCCGATCTGGCGGCGAACGATCCTCCGACCCGCAACCTGACGCTGCTGCGACGGTGGCGGCGCTGCCTATCCCTGATCGGGCCCGAGGAACCTCTGCGCGTACGGCCGAACTACGATCGACCGGCGCGCGGGCGATCGCCGTGAAGGCGGCACATCAGCGGGAAGGGAGCGGATCAGAATCGCTGTTCCCCTCACGCCGCCCCGCTCTGACCCGACAAGGCCAGAGGCTCGGCACGCTCGTCATCGACGCGGAAGAGGACTTCGATTGGACCAAGCCAGCCCCCGACACCTGGCGCTCGACGGAAAGCATCCGCCACGTCGGTCAGTTGCATCAGATTCTCGGGTCATACGGCATCGTGCCGGCCTACCTCCTGACATTCCCGGTGCTGCAGGACGACGAAGCGGTGCGGATCCTGCGCGATTTGCGGGATCGCGAAAAGTGCGTGCTGGGGATCCAGCTCCATACGTGGGTAACCCCGCCGTTCGGAGAGCGGTGGAGCCGTGAGCAGTCGTTCGCTGCCAATATCGATCTCGCGCTCGAAGAGCGAAAACTCCTATCGCTTCGCGGCATGTTCATCGAGCGCTTCGGCTACGCGCCGACGGTATTCCGCTCCGGCCGCTACGGCCTGAGCCACGGCACCGCAGGGCTTCTCGAAAGCCACGGCTTCACGATCGATACAAGCATCGCGCCGCGCACGAGCTTCCGGGCGGAGGGCGGCCCGGACTTCCGCGCCTTCGATACTGAGCCGTTCTGGTTCGGCCGCGCGCGCGACCTGCTTGAATTGCCACTGTCCCGCAGCGTCGTCGGTTGGGGGCGCCGGTTCGCGCCGCTAGTGTACGCCGCGGTTCCCGGCAACGACGATGACCGATCTGTGATGCGCTCGCTGCTCAACCGGTCGCGCTTCGCCGAGCGGATCACGCTCTCGCCCGAAGGCAACGACGCGAGAGCGATGCGGCGCTTGGTCGACCGCTCAATTGCACGCGGGTGCAACCTGCTTTCATTGAGCTTCCACAGCTCGTCGCTCCACGTCGGCAACAACCCTTACGTGCGTAGCCATCGCGATCTCCGCGTCTTCTACGATCGTCTGTCCTCAATTCTCGACTATATGACCGGTGCCTGTGGTTTCGAGTTCGTCGCCATCGACAAGATGCCCGGCTTGATCGTGCCGCCTACGCCCCTGGTGCTGGAACCGCTCATCTCGTGATCCTCGCGCTCGAGATGACGCGAACTGGCGGCGCTCATGCGGTGATCAATAGCGCCATGCTACAAATCGTCGCCACCGCCTGCCCCGGACAGGTTGTCAGGATCTATGCCGATCCGACGCATCTTGAGGAGCTTCGGCAGGACGAGCATCTCCGTACGTTCGACGCGCTGGAGTTCGTGGCAGCCCCGACGCCGAAA
>DATAPS010000222.1:0-21579 GCA_036265085.1 Acetobacteraceae bacterium
CTCCCCCCTTGCGGGGGAGGGCTGGGTGGGGGGGAGACGTCCCGGGATCTCGGGGTATCTCCCCCTCCCCCAACCCCCTCCCGCGGGGGGAGGGGGCTTTGAGACCGGTCAGCGGCACAGAGCGCACCTCAGAGATGAGCGGCCAACTCGCAGCCGCCTGCCAACGCTCGGTGTGGATCGAGAACACATGGACCGGCGCCTCACGATCCAGCCCCGTTTCGCGCTCCATCAGGTAATGATCGAAGAACCGCAGCAGCTCGCCATCCAGCGAAAAGCGCGGAGCGACCGCATCGCGCCATGGCGAGACGTTGACGCGGGCGCCGTGATCCCACGGGCCGATCAGCAGATGCCGTTTCTTGTTGGGCAGCGTCAGGAAGCGCGCGATCGCGCCGTTCGCATAACCCGCGCCGTCCATCCAGCCCGAGACGGAATAGATCGCGACATCGTCGCGAATGCCGGCGGCGTAGTGATAGGGGCTGAACGACGCCGAGCTGAACGTCGGATCGTAGGGCAGCGGATCCTCGCGATACCGGAACTCGGTAATGAAGTCGGGCATCCGGAAATTCCCCAGATGCTGGCGCACCGCTTCGTCGCGGAGCGCGCCGTTGTCGCCGTCCACCGGCGCGGGACCGGCGAGGTTCGGCTCGGCGTAGTAGGCGAAGGTCTGCAGCAGGTCGCGCCGGTCGTGGTCCATCGCGACCATCAGCGCGTCGTAGTTCTCCGCGAGCCGGTTCAGCAGCATCCCGCCGGGATAGTAATGATCGGCATACGTGTCCCAGACGGCGAACAGCGGCGCGATGGCGCGCACGGCGGGGTGTCCGGTGCTGGCGAGGAAGCCGCAGGCGGCGCCGACATAGGAGATGCCGGTGGCTCCGATCCTCCCGTCCGACCAGGTTTGCGACACGACCCAGTCGGCAATCTCGCGATAGTCCTCGCGTTCGCGCGGCGAGCGGAAGCTGTCGCGTGTGCCGAAGCTCGCGCCGGTACCGCGCACGTCGACCACGACGAGCGCATAGCCACGCGCGACGAACAAGTCGCGCCATCGGAATGCGCCGGGCGCCGCCTCGATTGCGGAAGGCGCGCCGGGCGTGAGCGCGAACCGGCGGTAGTAGGGCGTGAGGATCAGAATGCAGGGAACGCGTCCGCCCGCGCCTTCCGGCAGATAGACATCGAGCGCAAGACGACAGCCGTCGCGCATGGCGAGGTACTGCGAGCGCGGCGGCGTGATGACATGCCCGGGGGGGCGGGAGCCGAGATAGGCGGACGGCGGAAGAATCCAGGCATTCCCGGCGAGGTCGGAATCGGACATTGCGGCTTCGGAACTCCGTAGGGTGGACTTTGATCCGCAGTTCTTGCGACATCGTGGCGGACTGAAGTCCCGCCCTACGAACCACCGCGAGGCGGCGTGGTTACGCACGGTAGCGCCGCGGGATCACCGTATTCGACAGCGTCGTGAGCAGCAGCGTCGTCCCCATCAGGATGAACGCCAGCGCACCTGCGAACGGCCAGTTGTTGTTGCTGGCGAATTCCCAGTAGAGCAGCGGCGCCATCATCTGGAAGCGCGGACCGCCGAGCAGCACCGGTGTCGCGTAGGCGTTCATCGCGAGGATGAAGCAGAGGATCGCGGCGATGCCGACGCCGGGCAACGCCAACGGCCAGACCACGCGGAAGAACGCGCGCGCCGGGGCGGCGCCCAATCCTCGGGCGGCTTCCTCGAGGCGCGAGTCGATGCCCTCGAACACGCTCTGCAGCGTCAGCACCATGATCGGCAGATTGATCGAGACGATGCCGAACACCACGGCGATCGCGGTGTACATCAGGTCGACATGCCAACCGAACAGGCGCTGTCCCACGCTGTCCATCATGCCGCCGCGCGCGAACAGGATCATCCAGCCGACGCTGCGCACCGTGCTGCCGATGAACAGCGGCAGGATCACGAGCAGCATGTAGGTCGATTTCCACCGGCTCGTGCTGCGTGCGATGCGCCAGGCGAGCGGGAGGGCGAGCACGAGGCAGAACGCGGTGGTCGACACCGCGACCGTGATCGTGGTGCGCATCGCGTTCACGTAGAAGGGATCGGTGAAGAAGCGGGCGTAGTTGGCGGGCGTGACCGTCTCGATCATCAGCTGGGTGGGATCGAAGCGGTCGAGGCTGTAGCGCGCGAGCAGGGCGAGCGGCGCGATCATCACGAGAACGACGATGAAGGTCGCGGGGCCGAGGAGGGCTGCGGCGGCCTGAGCATTGCGTCCCTCACGCCGCCCCTCTCCCCGCACGCGAGCAGAAAGGGCGGCGCGCGAAGACATCACGCGTGCGTAATCGTCTTCTTCCACCACTCCTGCAGCTCCGGCAGGATCTTCGCGTTGTAGGCGAAGTCGGGCGCATAGATCTTCGGCGCCGGCTCGGGCATCGCGAGCTTGTCGGCGATGTCCGCGGGCAGCGTGACGTTCGTCACCGTCGGCGAGTAGCCCATGTTCTTCGCGAACCCGATCTGGCCGGGCGGCTCCAGCATCGCGTTCAGATACTTGAACGCGCCCTCCTTGTTCGGCGCGTTCTTCGGCACGACCATGCCGGAGACATAGAGCACGCAGCCTTCCTTCGGGAACGCCGCCTTGATCGGAAATCCGGCGTTCCGCCACATCACGGTGCGCGCGAACCACATCATGCCGATCTCGAGCTCGCCGGACTTGAAGGCGGGTGCCACGGAGTCCGTCGAGGGATAGGTGCGCAGGCCGTTGTCGTTCATCTGCACCATCAGCGGCTTGGCCTTGTCGAAATCCTTCGTGTTGCCGCTGGCGAATACCGATGCCGCCATCATCACGTAGCGCATGTTGTCGTCGGGGAAGCCGACCTTGCCTTTGTGCTTCGGGTCGAGCAGGTCGGAGAACGTCGTCGGCGGGACCTGCATCCCGTCGGCATAGATCAGGACCTGCGGGCTCCAGATATGCGGCGCGAAGAACGGCGTCGCGAGACCTTCGCGGACATATTTCAGGTTCGGCACCTTGCTCTCGTCGAGCTGTTCGAGCAGGCCCTGCTCGTTGAGCAAATATGCGGAATCGGCGTTGCAGCAGGCGACGTCGTATGGGCCGCGCGGCAGCCGGCGCGACGCCAGGATCTTCGCGACGCGCGGCGGCTCGGTATTCGCGTCGACCACGATCTCCATGCCTTCCGGCTTGAGGATCGGGTCTTCGACGTTCTCCTTGAGCAGGCGCTGATAGTCGCCGCCCCAGGTGCTCAGCACGATGCGGTTGTCCGCGGCGCGCGCGGAGCGGATCAGTGCGGGGGCGGCGAGTGCGGTCGCGGCGACGGCGAGAACCGTCCGGCGCGGGAGGGTGAGCTGATCATCAGACATTGCTTGCGATCCTAGCGTTGACGTTCATGTCGGAGGCTGTAGCAGTTGCGGCGGATTTTGCCGGACGATCGGTCACATCGAAGACGCGCTCGCTGTCGTGCGACCAGGTGAGCGCGACCCGCTCGCCCGGCGCGAACCGACGCGCACCGTTCGGGCCGCGGACGACGAGCTGCACGTCGCTGCCGATGCGCACGACATGCTCGACGATCGCGCCGAGATAGGTCGACAGCTGCACGATCCCTGACGCGCGCACATCCGTCGCATTCTCCGCGGGCGCGATCGCGATCTTCTCCGGCCGGATCGCGAGTGCGCACGAGCCCGCCGCCGCGTAGCGCGACGCGAGCGCCACGCGCGCACCACCCTCGCAATCGAGCGTACTGCCATCGCCCAACCGTCCCGCGACAAGATTGCTGTTGCCGATAAAGCGCGCGACGAACGGCGTCTCCGGCCGCTCGTAGAGATCCTCCTGCCGCCCGGACTGCTCGACGCGCCCGTCGCGCATGACGACGAGCCGGTCGGCCATCGCCATTGCCTCGTTCTGGTCGTGCGTGACCATGATCGTCGTCAGCGCGCGGTCGCGCTGCAGCAGCCGGATCTCGCGCGCGACATCGAGCCGCAGCTCGGCGTCGAGGTTGGACAGCGGCTCGTCGAGCAGCAGCATGCGCGGATGAATCGCGAGCGCGCGGGCGATGGCGACGCGCTGCTGCTGGCCGCCGGAAAGATGGCGCGGCAGCCGGTCGGCATAGGCTTCGAGCTTCACCAGCCGCAGCATTTCCGCGACTTGCGCGGTGCGGGCGGCGCGTGGTTCGCGGCGCATCTCCAGGCCGAACGCCACGTTGCGAGCGACCGACAGATGCGGAAAAAGCGCGTAGCTCTGGAACACGATGCCCATCTCGCGCCGATGCGCGGGGAGGGCCGCGATGCTTTGGCCGTCGAGCAGAATGTCGCCCTCGGTCGCGTCGACGAAGCCCGCGATCATGCGCAGCGTCGTCGTCTTGCCGCAGCCGGACGGCCCGAGCAGGACGACCATCTCGCCTTCCGCCACCTCGAGCGAGACGCTGTCGACGGCTTTCGTGTCGCCGTACGCCTTCGACACGCGCTCCAGCTGCAGGCGGCTCATCGCACAACCCGGCTGAGCCGCACGAAGCGGTCGAGCAGCAGGAGGGCGGCGCCGACAATGACGATCTGCGCGACCGCCACGGCCGCGACCAACGGGTCGATGTGGTAGAGCAGGTAATTCAACACCGAGATCGGTAGCGTGGTCACTCCGGGCGCGACGAGAAACAACGTCATCTCGAGATTCTCGAAAGACACGATGAACGCAAACAGCGCGCCTGCGACGATGCCCGACCGCATCGCCGGCAGCGTGACGCGCCAGACCACCGCGAGTGGCGTGGCGCCGAGGCTTGCGGCAGCTTCCTCGGTGGTGCGCTCGTGCGTGGTCAGGCTGGCCAGGCAGAGACGGATCACCCAGGGCGACGTGATCAGCACATGCGCGAGGATCATGAGCCACAGCGAGCCCGTGATCTCCCCGCCGGTCTGCTCCTCGCCCCACACCGCAAGCACATAGATGCCGAGGCCGATCGCGATGCCGGGCACGGTGAGAGGCGCGAGCAGCAGCATGCTGACGAACCCGCGGCCGCGGAAGCGGTAGCGCGAGAGCGCGATGCCCGCGGGCACCCCGATCAGCAGCGAGAGTACGACGGCGGAGAGCGCGAGGCGCAGGCTCGTCGCGATGGCAGGGCCGAAGTTCCTGAGAATCGCAGGATACCAGGCGAGTGTGTAGCCTCTCGGCGGGAACGCGATCAGCGTTTCGTCGAACACGCTGAGATACAGCGTGAGCGCGAGCGGCAGGAAGATCGAGATGCAGGCGAGCACGACGAGCGTGCGGGTCGCGGCGCGGCCCACGCCGTCGGCGAAGGCGCCGTCCGCGAGCGCCGCCTGCGCCACGCTCAGTTCACCGTGAAGCCGTGGCAGAATGGGTCGCGCGGATCGACGAAGATCGTGTTGTAGCCGTGCATCCGCGCCCACCCGGCGATGCTCGGGCGGACGCCGGTGACGTTGCCCACGCGCACCTGTTCCTCGACTCGCCCTTCGAACAGGCTGCCGATGATGCTTTCGTGCACGAAATCGTCGCCGACGCGCAGGCGTCCCTTCGCAGCGAGCTGGGCGATGCGCGCGGAGGTTCCCGTGCCGCAGGGCGAGCGGTCGATCGCGCGCTCGCCGTAGAACACGGCGTTGCGTCCATGCGCCCGGGGGTCGCGCGGTGCGCCGGTCCACTGGATGTGGCTGATGCCGCGTATGGTGGTGTCCTCGGGGTGCACGACCTCGACCGCCTCGTTCATCAGCCGCCGCACGATCGGGCTGAGGCGGATGATCTGGTCGGCCGAGCTCGCTTCGAGCCCGGCGAAACTCGGCTGCGGGTCGATGATCGCGTAGAAATTGCCGCCGTAGGCGACGTCGACGGAAAGCTCACCGAGTTCCGGCACCTCTATTCGGACATCGGTGAGCGCCAGATAGGCGGGGACGTTGTGGATCCGCACGCTCTCCACGAAGCGGCCCTCTCGTCGGTATTCCGCGACGACGCGGCCGGCCGGGGCGTCGAGCGCGAGGCGGCCTTCCTCGGACGGCGTTGCGAGACCGTTCTCCAGCGCCATGGTGACGGTGCCGATCGTGCCGTGGCCGCACATCGGCAGGCAGCCGGAGACTTCGATGAACAGGATGGCGATGTCGCAATCCTCGCGCGTCGGCGCATAGAGGATCGAGCCGGACATCACGTCGTGTCCGCGCGGCTCGAACATCAGCGCGCGGCGGATCCAGTCGAAGCGGGCGATGAAGTCCTGCCGGCGCTCGCTCATCGTCGCGCCATGCAGCACCGGTCCGCCGCCCGCGACGAGGCGGACGGGATTACCGCACGTATGGCCGTCGATGCAGGAGAAGGTGTGCGGGACGTCGGGCATCGCGAATTAGTGCGAGGAATGGGGGTGGGGATCAACAGGGATGCCGCTCGATAAATCCTTCACAGCCCGTTCTTCACGAACGCCCCGCGCACCATGATCGCCGCGATGTTCGCGCCGTCGCTCCGGAAGACCCCGAGATCCGCATACGGATCCCCGTCCACCACCAGCAGGTCCGCATGCGCCCCCGGCACCAGCTCGCCCAGCTTCCCCTCGCGGCGTACGATCTCCGCGTTCACCAGCGTCGCCGAGCGGATCACTTCCTGCGGTGTCATCGCCTGCGCGCGGATGGTGAACTCGGTGCAGTGGTCGGTCTGCAGCTGCCCGAGCAGGTCGCTGCCGAAGCCCATCTTCACGCCTGCCTTCCGGCACACCTCCAACGAGCGCAGCCCCGCTTCCAGCACCACCTCGTTCTTGGCGAGGCTGTAGTCGGAGAGCCCGTATTGCGGCCCGCGCCGCTTCAGCGCGTCGTAGGCCACCAGCGTCGGCACGATATACGCGCCGCGTTCCGCCATCAGCGCTGCGGTCGGCGCGTCGATCAGGTTCCCGTGCTCGATCGTTCGCACGCCGCCGCGCACCGCGCGCTCAATCGCCTTCGCGCTGTAGGCGTGGGCGCAGACATAGGTGCCCCAGCGCGTCGCCTCCTCCACCGCCGCCTCGATCTCGTCCATGCGGTATTGCAGGCTCTCCAGCGGATCAGCCTGCGAGGCGACGCCACCGGACACCATGATCTTGATGTGGTCTGCGCCTTTGCGCAGCTCGTCCCGCGTCGCGCGGACCACCTCCGGCACCCCGTCGGCAACACGCGAGACCCAGTTGAGGCCGTTGCAGCACGCGCAAGACATCGTGCTCTGCGTGCGCTTGCGGTGGTCACCGTGCCCGCCGGTCTGGCTCAGCGGCTGGCCGGCGATGAACAGCCGCGGGCCCACGAAATGCCCTTCCTCGACCGCGCTCTTCATCCCCCAGTCGGCTCCGCCGGTGTCGCGCAGCGTGGTGAAGCCGCGCATCAGCATCGCACGCATCGCCACCGACCCGCGCGCCGCAAGCAGCGTCAACGGCACGTCGGACAGCAGCTGGATGTTCACCTCGGTGAGCACGATGTGGATGTGCGCATCGATCAGCCCGGGCATCAGCGTGCGGCCGCCGAGATCGACGCGCGTCGCGGCCGACGACGCGATCGGACGATCGGACACCTCGCGGACTTCGTCGCCCTCGACGAGCACTTCGATCCCGTCGATCACCGCGGCGCGGCGAGGGTCGAGGAACCGGCCGCCGTGGAACAGGAAGCTCTGCATCAATCGATCACTCCGCCGTTGCCGGAGTGAACCGCGGCGGCGCGCTCAGCGCCAGGGCCGCTCGCCGCGCGAGAAGCGACGCGCGGTCGAGGCACCTAAAACGAGCAGGACCAAGCCGCAGAGGCCGGTGACGGCGAGGGGGCCGAACAGCGTCCAGAACGAGCCGACTTCGAGAACCTGCCCGGTATCGCCGCGCACCAGCAGGGTCACGTGTTGCCCGACCTTGGAGCCGGACAGCGGCGTGCGCGTAGTCCAGTCCGACACGGCCCCCGGCACCGGCGCGTAGCGAATGGTCGGCGCGTCGCCGGCGCTGCCGGGCAGCGGGGTCAGGGCCACGACGGTGCCGTCCATCTCGCTGGTGCCGAGCAGCAGGGCGCGGCTGCGGAACAGGCCGGAGACCGTGTAGCCGAGCAACAACAGCCCGAGCACGAACGCGGCCGGCCGGAGAAAGCGCATTTCATGGGTCCGCGATGACGTTCCAGTCCGATACTGGGGGCAGGCAGCCGTCGCAACCCGCGTTTGCGCGTTCGCACGAGCGTCCCTAGCTTCCGCCGCATGAGTGAGTTTTTCGCCCCCGACGGGGGATGGCGCGTGCGGATCCTCGATCTCTCCGGCGGCGCCGAGGACAACATCGTCGAGGAGGTGGGCGGCTTCCCGACGCTGATGCAGGCGAACGCGTTCGCGCGGCGCTACGTGCGTGACAGCGTCGAGCGGTGCCGCGTGGGCGGTATGTCGGCGCGGCAGGTACTGGATGCGTGGTTCGCGTTCGGCGAGGACGCGGAAGTGATCGACGCGGGCGAGGCGGCTTGGCGCAGCGGTAACGAGCTGTCCGATTTCGCCGATCGGCCGGCGAGCGCGGAGGAGCGGGACTGGCGCGCGCTCGACCCGCGGCGCGACGCCGACGAGCTTGATCTCGACGCATGACGGAGCAGGTTGCGGTCCGCTTCGCGCCGTCGCCGACGGGTCTATTGCATGTCGGCAGCGCGCGGCCGGCGCTGCTGAACTGGCTGTTCGCGCGAAAGCACGGCGGCCGGTTCGTGCTGCGCATCGACGACACCGACGCGTCACGGGGCAAGCCGGATTTCGAGGCGGCGATCCCGCAGGATCTCGCGTGGCTCGGGCTCGATTGGGACGAGACGTTCAAGCAGTCGGACCGGCTGGACGCCTACGCGGCGGCGGCTGAGGCGTTGAAGGCGTCGGGGCGGCTGTATCCCTGTTTCGAGAGCGAGGAGGAGCTCAGGTATAAGCGCGAGCAGCGCATCCGGCGACGGCAGCCGCCGGTGTACGACCGTGCGATGCTGAGATTGACCGCGGAGCAGCGCGCGTCGGCGGAAGCGAGCGGGAAGCGGCCGTATTGGCGATTCCTGCTCTCGGGCGAGGCGGTCCGCTGGAACGACCTCATCCTTGGGCGGCGCGAGGTCAAGCTGCCGGCGGTGTCCGATCCGGTCCTGATCCGGGCGGACGGGACGCCGCTCTACACGTTCACCTCGGTGGTGGACGACCTCGCGACGGGGATCACGCATATCGTCCGCGGCGAGGACCACGTCACCAATACGGGGGTCCAGATCGATATCGCGCGGGCGCTTGGGGCGGCCGCGGACCGGTTCGCGTTCGCGCACCATCCGCTGTTGCTGGACGAGGCGGGCGAGAAACTCTCCAAGCGCATCGGCAGCCTGACGCTGCGCAGTCTGCGGGCCGACGGGATCGAGCCGGAGGCGATCACCTCCTATCTGGCACGGCTCGGCTCCTCGGCCGATCCGGTGCCGATGACGCTTCCGGAACTGGCTGTGGACTTCGACTTCTCCCGTTTCTCCGCCTCGCCGCCGCGCTTCGACATCCGCCAGCTTGTGGCGCTCAACCGCCGCATCCTGCACGGCGCGCCGTTCGAGCGGGTGGCGTCGCGGCTTCCGGCCGGGGCCACCGAGGCGTTCTGGCAGGCGGTGCGCGGCAATCTCGACCTGCTGAGCGAGGCGCGGGGACTGTGGGATGTGGTTGCGGGCGAGATCGTGCCGCCGGTGATCGAAGGGGAGGGCGAGTTCCTCAAGACGGCGCTCCTCGTGCTCCCGCCCGAGCCGTGGGACGATCATGTCTGGCCGCGCTGGACCGACGCGCTGAAAGCCGCGACCGGGCGGCAGGGAAAGTCGCTGTTCATGCCGTTGCGCCTCGCGCTCACCGGCGAGGATCACGGCCCGGAGATGCGCTCGCTACTGCCTCTGATCGGGCGCTCGCGGACATCGGCGCGGCTGAAGGCGGCGGTCTGACCGGTTACGACAGCGCGTCGCGGCCCATCTCCAGGAATTTCTCGCGACGCCGTAACTTCAGGGTCGCCCCGTCCAGCCCGAGCAACGGCTTCAGCGCGTCCTGCACCGCGTCGCCGACCGCCGCGATCGCGGCGGGGTGGTCGCGGTGAGCGCCCCCGAGCGGCTCCGGGATGATCCCGTCGATCAGGCGGAGTCGCTTGAGGTCGTCGGCGGTGAGCTTGAGCGCATCGGCCGCCGTCTCTGCCGATCCCGCGTCGTGCCAGAGGATCGAGGCGCAGCCCTCCGGCGAGATCACCGAGTAGATTGCGTGCTGCAGCATCAGCACGGCATCCCCGGCCGCGAGCGCGATCGCCCCGCCCGAGCCGCCCTCCCCGATAATGGTGGCAACAAACGGCACCGGTACTTCCAGGCACGCCTCGATCGAGCGAGCGATCGCCTCGGCCTGCCCGCGCGCCTCGGCTTCGATGCCGGGGAAGGCGCCCGAGGTATCGACGAAGCTCAGCACCGGCAACCCGAACCGGCCGGCGAGCTCGATCAGGCGGCGCGCTTTCCGGTAGCCCTCGGGTCGCGCCATGCCGAAATTGTGGGCGATTCGGCTCTCCGTGTCGTCGCCCTTTTCGGTGCCCAGGACCATGACCGAACGGCCGCGGAACCGCCCGAGCCCGCCGATCACCGCGCTATCGTCCCCGAAGGCGCGGTCCCCGGCGAGCGGGGTAAATTCGGTGACGAGGGCCGCTACGTAATCTTGCGCCTTCGGCCGGTCGGGGTGGCGGGCGACCTGGGTCTTCTGCCACGGCGTGAGCTTGGCATAGGTGGTCCGGAGCTGGCGGTCGGCCTTCTCGGTGAGACGGGCGACCTCTTCGGCGATGTTGAAGTCTTCGCTTTCCGACATCTTCCGCAGCTCGTCGATCTTCGTCTCGAGCTCGGCGATCGGCTTCTCGAAATCGAGGAACTGGCGCATGGTGGGCGGCTCTGGCGCTGCCATTGGGTGAGTCAGCCCCTGCGGTTCGGGTAGCTGGCCAGCGCGCCTGAAGGCACGACTGGCTTGTTGCGCACCGTCGTCGTGCCATTGCACTCGAAACCCGGGCCGGCGGCGAGCCGATTGCGCCGGAACACGACCAATCCGTCGAACGAGGCGATGCGCTGGTAGTGACGCCAGAGCTTCAGGAATTCTCCGTCCGCGCGCCCGATCAGCTCGACATAATCGATCGGATTGCGCCGATCGACGACGACGAGGTCCGGGCAGGCGCGCTTGAAGTCGGCCGCGACCCAGCGGCGCACCGGCCAATCCGCCGGCGCGCGGCCGTCGCGGGCGGCGCGCCACATCTCGCCGTCCAGCGCCCACATCGAGTCGAAGCGCGAGGCCCAGACGACGCCTGTCTCATTGACCACGGGGAATCCAAGCCCGATCCAATCGGAGAGCGCGAGGTAGCTCTTGGCGTGCTCGCGCCGGATCAGCGCGGCGAGCCTTTCCTCCACCGTCACGCGGCGGGCGAGCGCGATGCGCATCTGCGGATCGATCCGCTCGTACGCGCCGAGCCCGAACGCCAGCAGGGCCAGGACCGCCAGGGCGCCCGGCCCGAGCCGACGCCAGCCCGGCCGCCAGTCGGCGCGCAGTCGCATCGCGGTCCACGCAATGAGGCAGAGGACCGCCGCGATCGTCGCGGGAATCTGGTGATAGAACCAATTCTTGCCCTGGATAAAGCACTCGAGCATCGCGCCGATCGCGAAGACCAGCAGCACGCCGGGCAGGCGGAACCGCTCGCCGCGGACCGGCTGCGTCGCGACCAGCACGCAGCCGACTGCAATGCCGAACAGCAGAAGACGGCAATCGAACAGCAAGTCGAGGAATGGCACGTCGCTCGCGCCGTACAGCGCGACGGCCATCGGGATCGCATTGCCGAAGTATGCCGGCTCGAAGATCAGGATGGCGGCGAAATACACGGCGAGTGTGCCACCTGCGGCGAGCGTCGAGAGGCGGAACCAGCGCAGGCCCTGCCAGATCGCGTATGCCTCGAGCATCCCGAAGGGGAGCACGTAGCGCGGCTTCAGCGCACAACCGAGTGCCGCGACGACCCCCGCCGCGATCGCGGTCGCGTCCCCCGGCGTATCGTCCGCGAGCTCCCGCGCGACGACGGCGAGGTAGGGCAGTGCCGCCGCGATCAGCAGGTGCTCGCGCTGCCCGAACTCGACACCGGGGATCAGCAGCAGCACCGGCGCACCGATCGCGAAAAGCACGAAGGGGTCGCCCAACGGCTTGCGTGCGCGCGTGAGAATGGCGACTGCCCAGCCGAGGCACGCCATGATAATCGCGCAAAAGAACAGCATCGCGGCGACTTGCAGCCGCGTGCCGGTCAGCTCCGCGAGCCAGGCCGGGAGGGCACAGATCCAGACGATGAGCGGCGGATTGACCTCGACGACGTCGACGTAGAGTCGGCTGCCGTGCAGCCATTGCTGCGCGACATAGAGCAGCCACGCGATGTCGTCCTTCATTTCGCCGGCGAGCGTCGTCACCATGACGATCGCCAATGCGGCGGCAACCACGCCGGTACAGGCGAGCCGACCCGCGAGCCGCCAGGCCGAAACCTGCGGCCGTCCCGGCCCAGCCAAGATTTCAGTCATGTAAAGAAGTGATCCCCCTGCAAGGCGAAATCGCACGAAGTCAGAGTCAGGTAGACACTTCGTGTGGCCAAATTCAGGCTTTGCGGGCCAGCGGATGGTGCTGTTCGACTAGTCGTTGCAAGCGTTCGGCTAGCACGTGCGTATAGATCTGTGTTGTTGCAATGTCGGCATGGCCGAGCAGCAGCTGCAGGCTGCGCAGATCCGCGCCGCGAGCGAGCATGTGGCTCGCGAAGGAATGGCGCAGCACGTGCGGACTGACCCGCCTGGGATCGATGCGGGCTTCGAGCGCAACCCGCTTCATCATCAGCCGGAATCCCTGCCGGGTCATAGCAGTGCGGCGGTCCCGTCCCGGGAACAGCCAGCGCGAGGTCGTGCCCGCGCGGGCGAGCATCTCCGCGACCGCCTCGCGCGCCGCGTCGGACAGCGGGACAATCCGCTCGCGACCACCCTTGCCGCGCACCATAAGCAGCGCCGCATCGCCGGCCAGAGCCGTGCGCGGCAGCGACAGCAGTTCCGAGACACGCAGGCCGGTCGCATACAGCAGTTCGAGCGCCGCGCGCGCCAGCCGGGCTTGCGCCGGCGGCAGGCGCGCCGCGGTGGCGAGCAGCGCGTCAACCTCCGACTCCGACAGATATTTAGGGAGGCTCCGCGGGAGGCGAGGGGCATCGAGCGTCGCGGTCGGATCGTCAACCCGGTGCTCCTCCCGGACGAGGAAGCGGAAGAATTGGCGCACAGACGAGAGTCGCCGCGCGGCGCTCCGGGGACGGAGACCGGCGGTGGATAGGCCGGCGAAATATTCCCGCAGCGTCTGCGCATCGAGCGCCGCGACCGCATGGCCGCGCGCCGCGGCGAACGCCGCCAGATCACCGAGATCGGCGGAATAGGCGAGTAGCGTGTTCCGCGCCGCCCCGCGTTCGGCGGCCAGCATTTCGAGAAACGCCTCGACGTGCCGCTCCACCGCGCCGCCGGTCAGCCGCCGGGGCCGCGCTGGAAGCGGTCGTTCGGCAGCACCTTCTCGACCGGGTGCGGGTGCGGGGTCGGAGGGAACGCGCCGAGACCCAGCAAGGCGACGGCGAACGCGACGATCCCGAGCGCGACGACGAGGAAAAACAGGCGACTCATGAGATCGCGACGCACTCCGCTGGGTGTCGGCACCGGCGCAAAACGCTACGCGGGCCGGCCGGCTTGGCCGACTTCGGGCGTGTGCTACCGTTCATGACCATGACACGCAACAGCGCGCTCCGCGAAGAGGCGAGCCGCCCGACGCCGGAGCTTCCCCTTCACCTCGCCGGCCGCAGCATCGTGCTGATCGGGTTGATGGGTGCCGGCAAGACCTCGATCGGCCGCCGCCTCGCCGCACGACTCGGGATGCCGTTCCGCGACGCGGACGCGGAGATCGAGCTCGCTGCGGGCCGCACCATCCCGGAGCTGTTCGCCCACTTCGGTGAACGCGAATTCCGCGACGGCGAGCGCCGCGTGATCCGCCGGCTGCTGGAGGGCGAGCCGCTGGTGCTCGCGACCGGCGGCGGCTCGTTCGTCGATCCGGACACGCGTGCGGCGGTGCGGCGGCACGGGGTGTCGATCTGGCTGCGGTGCAGCCTTGGCACCCTGGTGCGTCGCGTCGCCGGCCGCAGCCACCGTCCGCTCCTGCGCGAAGGCAACGCGGCCGAGACGCTCGCACGGCTCATGCAGCAAAGAGACCCATTCTATGCGGAAGCCGATCTCGTGATCGATTGCAGCGACGAACCTCCCGAGATCACCACCGATCACGTCGCCACAGCACTTGCGGTCTGGCGCCCGCCGCAGCGCGTCCCTGTGGCGCTCGGCGCCCGCGGATACGACGTGGTGATCGGCGACGGATTGCTGTCGCGGGCGGGTGCGCTGCTCGCCCCGGTCCTTCCGCACCGCCGGGTGGTCATCGTCTCCGACGAGGTGGTCGCGCCCCTGCACCTCGCGGCGTTGCAGGACGGGCTCGCGGCGACCGGCATCGATTCCGTCGCATGCATCGTTCCTACGGGCGAGTCCGCGAAGTCGCTCTCCGCGTACGGAGATCTCGTCGACGCGCTGCTCGATCGCGGCATTGAGCGGCGCACCGCGATCGTCGCGCTGGGTGGCGGCGTGGTCGGCGATCTCGCGGGCTTCGCGGCGGCAACCGTGCTGCGCGGCGTGCCGTTCGTGCAGATCCCCACGACGCTGCTCGCGCAGGTGGACAGCTCGGTCGGTGGCAAGACCGGGATCAACACGCGCCACGGCAAGAACCTGCTCGGCGCGTTCCATCAGCCGCAGATAGTGCTTGCGGACACCGCGACGCTCGCCACGCTGCCGCCCCGCGAGCTGCGCGCGGGCTACGCCGAGATCGTGAAGGCCGGGTTGATCGGCGACGCCGCCTTCTTCGCCTGGTGCGAGGCAAACGGCGCCGCCGTGTGCGCCGGCGCGCCCGACGTGCTTGCCGAGGCGGTCGCCGCAGCTTGCGCCTTCAAGGCCCGCGTCGTGGGCGACGACGAGCGGGAGGAGCGGGCGAATGACGGGCGCGCGCTGCTCAATCTCGGCCACACCTTCGGCCACGCGCTCGAAGCGGAGCTCGGCTACGGCACGATCCTGCATGGCGAAGCCGTGGCGATCGGGCTGTGCCTCGCGGCGGATCTGTCGGCCCGCCTCGGCCTGATCGAGCCCGCGGATGCGGCGCGCATTGCCGCGCATCTTCAGGTCGTCGATCTGCCGACCGATCTGCGCGCGCTCAACCGCCGCGTTGCGGCGGAGGCCCTGCTGCGTCACATGCAGCGCGACAAGAAGAACCGCGACGGCCGCCTCCGCTTCGTGCTGATGCGCGGGATCGGGCAGGCGTTCACGTCATCGGACGTCGACGAATCAGACTTGAGCGCGGCGCTGGCCGAGGCCGGCGCGGCTTAGCGGTCCGCCCGCTCTTCCCGCTCCAGCATCACCACCGCGCGGGCATCGTCCATCGCGGCGTAGAGCAGGTCGCACAAGTCCGGATAGGCGCTCGCCTGGTAGACGTCATGATCGAGCGTCAGATGCCGAGTCACGGTCAGCCCGTTCGCCGTGCGCTCGTAGGTCGCGACGTAGCTGCCGACGGTGTTGCGCACGTCGAGATCGCGCGGCAACGCAACGATCGTCGTCGCGTCGGGCACGGTGAGAGTGGTGATCCAACGCGAGTCCGCCGCCCCGACAGTCATCGGCGTGCGCCGTTCGGTTTCCGTGCCGATCAGATTCCGCATGGAGACCACCGGGCGGAAGTCCGGACCGATCGGGATCTGCATGTAGGCGAAACGGCCCTGGAACGGCACGCCATGCGGGCTCGTCCAGGTCGCCTCCGCCCCGAGCGGGTGCGCGAGATCGCGCGGATCGCTGGTATGCAGCTCGCCGAACCCGCCTTCCGGCGTGTTGCGCAGCAGCCGCTGTGCCAGATCGCGCAAAGACGGCGCGTTGGCGACCGCGCCGCGCATCATGCTCTCGCCGTTGGCGGACACCGCCACTGTGACGCTGCCGTCCAGCGTGCCGTCGCCGTGCAGTCGGACATGGTCCACGAAGCGATAGGCGTTATCGGACGGCCGCGACGCCGGCGTGCGTGCGGCGCGGCCCGGATCGCTCGCGATCACGACCGTCTTGCCGGCAAGGCCATGGTCGAACGACTCGAACGGCCCAAACTGGTTGGTCGGGTTCGCGTAAACATCGTAGGCCGGCAGATAGACGATAACGTGGTTGAACTGGCCGGGATGCGGCACGGGCACGTCGCGGGTGCGCTCGCCCCAGTTGATGATCGCCGCCTCCGCCGCGATCCCGCGCGCGGCCAGCAGCGCCTGCATCAGGGCCACGTGGTCCTTGCAATCGCCGTAACCGTTCCGCAGCACCTCGGCCGCGGCGTGCGGCACCCAGCCGTCGTTCGGGTCGAGATACACCGCGACGTAGCGGATGTTGGAGGCGACCCAGTCATAAACTGCGCGCGCTGCCTCCAACCCCCGCCTGTCGCCGGCGATCTTCGCCGCCAGCGTCGCGATGTCCGGTGTTACGACCGCCTTGTCGCGGGCGGCGTGATTGTAGATCGTGCCGATCTCTCCGAGGTCGGGCATCGTCGTGCCCACAAACAGCGGCTGGAAGTCGCTGGTCGCCACTGTGTTCGGCTCCCGCTCGTGCCCCGGATTGTCGCGGATCGCGCTGTGGATGTGGCGCACGCCTTCCTGCACCGTGTCGGTCGTCACGAAGCCTCCGCGGTCGGCCCAGTGGAACGCGATGTCGGCCGGCATCGTGATGTCGACCTCGTCGAGTGTCGTCGGCAGTTCGTATTCCGCCTCGTCCCACACGTTGAAGCCCAACAAGGGCGGCGTCTTCTGCACGCGGCGCCACTTGACGTGCGTTTGGCTGCCCTCGCGGAGCTGCGGGAACAGGACTGTGGTGGTCAAGCTGCCGACGAAGCCGGGAGCGCTCTGTGACGCCGCGGAGGGCCGCGTGAACATCCCGGTCGGCTCGACCGGCACGCGCGTTCCGTCGGGCTCGGTCACCCAGGCTTCGAGGATCTCGACCTCCTGGGACTTCGGATTGAAGGTGACCGTGCTCCTCTCGCGCATCCGCAGTCCGCGTTCCGTCAGGAGCGTGTGGTCCTCCTCGACCGTCTGGACCGAGGTGAGATCGTGATGGACCTCGTACGACACGGCCGACAGGTCGAGCCGCGCGTGGACGACCGTATCGGCGAACGCCGCCCGGCCGACGCCGAACGTTAGCGCGGCTGCGAGGAAGAGGGGACGCATGCAGGGGTGCTCCGCGAAGGAAGTGCGGACCCTATCTGCATGTCTGCCATCGAATCAAACAATTCGTGAGCTGGAAACCCTTACGAAAGGGTGTCGGCCCGCTTCTGCTGCGCACGCTTGATGCGCCGCTTGATCACCAGCGCCTCCGGCTGGAGCCGCGAGTTCGGGATCGAGAGGAGGTAGGCGTCGATGCCCCCGTTATGCTCGACCGAGCGGATCGTGCGGGTCGACAGGCGCATCCGAACCGTGGCGCCGAGCGCGTCGGACAGCATCGACGTATCCTGCAGGTTGGGCAGGAAGCGGCGGCGGGTCTTGTTGTTGGCGTGGCTGACGTTGTTACCGCTCAGCACGCCCTTGCCGGTGATCTGGCAGCGGCGGGACATCGTGGGCTACCCTCAGACAAAGGTCGGTAGACAAAGGTCGGCGCGCGACTGAGGCCGCGCGCCGGGTGCATCTCAGGTCGCGGTGTATGGCCGAGGGGAGGGCCGCGCGTCAAGCCACGCTCGGCGTCGCGGATTGCAGTGGACGAGTGTGCGGGCCCACCCCCTATCTGGCGCGCGGCGCCCACACGATCTCCGGCGGATCCCTGAACGCGAAGCGCAGCAGATGCCGCGCCACCACGTCTTGCACGCGCGCAAGCGCCTCGTCGTCCGCCGCGTCGCACCGCATCACCAGCGCATCGGCGCTAGCGCGGAGATCGCAGGTTCCTGCCTCGAACGCGATGCGGCCTGCGGCGCCGTCATGGGTCACCGGCAAGCGGTGCTCGAAATGCTTGCAGAGTTGGGTCAGGTAGCGCGTCGGCGTGGCCATCGCGACATGCGCTTCGGAACTGGGCATCTCAACGCTCCCTAAAACTCTAATCGCGATCGTCAGATAGGCCCGCGCCGGCCGCCCACCTCATCGAGATGGTAGAGCAGGTCGGCGGGATCTTCGTACACCCGCGCCGCCCCCGCCCGCTCCAGCTCTTCCTGCCCGTACCCGCCCGAGAGCAACCCGACGCCGAGGCCGCGGCAGCGGCGCGCTGCGAGCATGTCCCAGATCGAGTCGCCGACGATCGCCGCGGTCTCGATCGGCGCGCCCAGGCGCGCGGCGGCGACGAGGAACAGGTCGGGGTCGGGCTTCCCGTACGCGACCTCGTCGCGCGTGACGACCGGCGTCTTTGCGGGATCCACGCCGAGGGCGCGCAGATTGTGCGAGGCCGTCACCAGCCGGCCGCTGGTGGCGATCGCCCATTTGATCCCGCCCTCGTCGAGCGCGCGCAGCAGCGCGACCGCGCCGGGCAGGGGCCGCACCTCCGACGCGCGCCGCACGAAGGCGGCCGCATGCAAGTGCCGCAGCCGCGTCAGCCGCTCCGGGCTGATCTCGGCGTGGGTCTCGCGCAACAGCTGGTTGAGGAACAGGCCGCCGCTCATCCCGATGCGCCGGTGGATGCGCCACACCGAGAGGTCGATCCCCTCCGCGTCGAGCGCCTCCTTCCAGGACAGGACGTGCTGGTAGACGCTGTCGACCAGCGTGCCGTCGAGATCGAAGAGGAAGACGGTTTCGATATGCATGGGCGCTCCCGGGCGTGACCGTCGTAGCATACGGGACGACGGCCTGATGCTCGATGCATCGCTCACGCTGTTGTTCCTTGTTTGCATCCAACCGGCGCTCTTGCCTTGCCCGGACTGGGCGGAGAATGCGCGATGAACCCGTTGCGAGCCGTCGGGATGTATTTCTTCCGAGAGCGGCTGGAGAACACCGGACCGGCGGCGACGTTCGCGCGCCTCTGCACGTCGCGGCACCTCGAAGACCTGCAATGGATCGCGTGCATCGTCGTCTTGCTCACGGTGATCGTGCTCCCGCTCGATCTCGCCACCTCCCACTTCACTGTCCTCGATGCGAAGCTGCCGGTCGCAAGCGTGCTGGTCGCGGGGGTGACGGCGATCCTAAGCTGGATCTACCAGACCGGCAGCTCGCGCATCGGCGCGGTCGATCTGTTCGCCTGCGAGATCAGCGCGATCTGCCGCGTGTCGGTGGTGGCGCAGTTCGCGCAGGGGTCCGTCGAGCAGGCGCGTGCGTCGGTGGACGCCCGCGACAAGATCGCCGGCCGCTTCACCAGCGAGGAGCACTAGACGCCGGTCTATGACGGCATGCTCTCCGCACTGCAGCCGCTCGACGTCAACGTCGTGACCTGGGTGACCGAGTTCTACACCTACCGCAAGGCGATGATGGACTGTCTGCGCGCAATTGCCGCCGCGGCCGATGCGCCCGAGCGGCGCCGCTACATGCACGTGCAGATGATCTACATGCAGTTCCTGATGTTCGAGTCGGCGCGGCGGGCGATCGGCGTGCTGGTGGAGTTCGAGCCGAACCGGGCGGAGTCGCTGGTGAACATTCTCTGCTCGGAACTGGTCGTCTATGGGTTTCTGGCGCAGACATTTCCCGCCGACGACTATCGCGGAGCCCGCCTGCAACTCCGAATGCGAGAGTATCAGGAGGTGGTGCCGGCGCTGTATCGGCGGATCACGGAGGGCGCGCATCCGACCAACTGGGACCGCGCGCGGACGACGGCGCCGGAGATGATGCGGCGCTATCGCGTCATGTGTGAGGAGCTCAGCGCCTCGCCGCGAGCCGACTTAGCTGTCGCCGTTGTTGGCCCCGCGCCGGTCGCCACCCAGGTGAATGTCGCCTGACGTCTGCAGCGCCTCGTCCCCGTCGCTAACGGCGTCGGTATCCTGCGGCGTTGGTCGGGATCCGATTCCGGTCAGCCGCGCCTCCGCGCCCAGGCGAGTGCAAGCAGCCCGCTGCCGAGGAGGGCGAGACTCGCCGGCTCGGGGATGTCCGACTGCACCAGGAATCCGATGGTCGGCGTGATCCCGGTACGTTCGATGAACGGCGCGAACAGCGCGTCGCTCACGTCCTGCAGCCCGCCTGTCTCAGTCACATAAGTAGTGAAGCCGCCCGGCAGATCGATCACCTTGCCGCCCGTATCCGTCGAGAGGAAATCGAGACTGAGGTCGTAGGTGACGGACCCTGACCCCATGCCGGTCTGGTCGGCGGAAAGCACCAGAACGTCCGAGATCCGGCCGGTTCCCGGTTCAAGGAAAACGACGGACGAACTGGCCGAAAGCGGACCGCTCGACAAGGGTAATGTGGCGGTACCGATCGGAATGAATATCGATTCGAAGTCGAACGTAGATCCCTCCGGCAGAGTGATGTCGAATGGAACGAAACCCGTCAGAAAGGGCGGCGGACTGTCCTCGACACCGACGATGCGGTCCGCTTGGGCCGGGGGCGCCGCGGCTAGCGCGGTCGCGAGAACGATGGCGACTTTGAGCGTACGGCTGACGCGCCGCATGGCCCACCTCCCTACCCGTGGAGCGCCCGCCATCCGTTCGCGCAGACGCAACGTCAGAATGAACCGTACGCGGGAAGCTCGCAAGCAGCCTGATGCGACATTTCCCGGACAGTCGGCCCCGGCGCGTGGAGAATAGTTCAGTGGATCTCTCCCGACTTCTTCAGCGCGTCCCGCATCTTGGCTGAATTGAACCCCGGCGCCCGCGCCATATCGATGATCACCTTCTCGCGCCGCGAGATCAGGTCGATCGCCCCCGGCAGCGTCTTCACGCAGTCCGCCGGAATCACCACCGCCCCGTGATAGTCGGCGTGGATGACATCGTCGTGCTGCGCCAGCATGCCGAAGATGTTCACTTCGCACCGCATCTCCGTCATGTGCACCCACGCGTGGCTCGGCCCGACACGGCCGCCGATGATCTGGAATTCCTTGTGCAGCATGTCGAGGTCGCGAAACGAGCCGTTCGTCACGCAGCCGATGCAGCCGAGCCCGGCATGCACGGTCGACTGCACCTCGCCCCAGAACGCGCCGTAGCCCGGCCGGTCGTCGAGATCCTGCAGCACCGCGATCGTCGGCAGGTCCTTCGCCTCGACATATTCGTACCACTCCTCGCGCGACGGGATGTTCCCGCGCGGCTTCTCCTTCGCGCGGATGAAGCCGGTGCGGGCGACGCCGACGATCGGCGGGAGCTTGCGGTCGGCGGCGACCATCGGCTCGACCGTGAAGCCCACCGCACGGCGCTCGGGGACGGCGAGCTCGAGGCCGTTGCAGATCGTGGGCGTGTCCCATTGCTTGAGCACGTCCAGATCGGCGCGCGTGTAGGGCTGGCTGGCCATCGTCGTTTCTCCCTGAGACCGTCGTATGCGAGCATTGCGCGGTCGGTGCCTGTGGGCAATCCGCGCAGAGGAGGACCAGCATGGACGAGAATGCGGTCGCGCGGGGCGGCAGGGCCATCTACGGCGCGCCGCTCGGCGTGCTGATGCTGGAGGCGGCGT
>DATAPS010000223.1:0-2757 GCA_036265085.1 Acetobacteraceae bacterium
GCGGCTTCTCGGCCGGCGGGGGCGGGTTCGGCTTGGTCGGGTTGTTGCGGTCCATGTCCGCCTGGAGCGGCGGCAGCGGATTGAGAATTGCGGGCTCCGGCGTGAAGGCTTCCTTGGGCATCAACAGCAGTTGCGCATGCTGGCCGTGCTCGTCGCGGACGTAGGTCACGCCGCCGATGCACCAGGTCGCATTGGCGAGCTTGATCTGCGGCGCGGAGATCGGCGCGAGATGATTCGGCTGCCAGAGATTCCCCGCGCTGTCGCGCCAGGAGTCGCACGTCACGTTGAACTGCTGCGACCGACCATAGCGGCGGTTCTTCTCCCAGGCCGCGCGCTGCTCGGCGAGCTTGATGCCGGGGCCGACCTGTTCGGAGACGACGAATCGTCGGCGGAAGCGCGGCACCTCGGCGTCATGCTGCGTCTGTCCGGCGCTCGTAACGGCCGAACCGCCCGCTTCCTCGCTCAGCGCCACGACGCTCAGGAACGTCGGGATGTATTCGGAATATCGCTGATCCATGCTGTAGGCGATGTCGGCCGTCTCGCAGTTCACGCCGAGCGTGAAGCCGCTCGCCATTGTCTCGGTTCCGGCGCGGGCGAGCCGCACGGAGCCGTCCGGCATGTCATAGGCGACGAAGCCGGAGACGCGCACCAGCCGGTCGATGACATCCCAGGCGGTCTCGCCGACGTTGATGTTGAATTGCTGCGCGTCGAAGCCGTTCCCCGCGATGCTGTCGATCGTGACGCCGTAGGGCGCGGCGAGCGTCCGCGCGATGCCGAGCGCGGTCGAGTTCTTCACGCGCATGTCCGGCGCGGCCAAGCTGCCGGTGAAGGCGGAACAGTCGGTGAGGTCCGCGGACTTGCTGCGGCCTTGCACGCGGATCGTGTGCTCGGCGGCGTTGACGGTCGCGGCGTAGCGGTCGACATAGCCGGTGATCACGAGATCGCCGCCGATCCAGACGGTGCAGGATTGCCCCGGCTTGATGTCGATGTCGGGCGAGTCCGGATAGCGCTCCGTCACCTCAAGGTCGAAGTTCGCCGGGATCTGGTCCATCGAACGGGTGACGCTGACGCGCTGCCAGCCGGAGAGGACGTAGTTTCCGACCTGCAAATGCAGCGTGTCGTCAGGCATTGAGCGCCGGGAAGGCGAGCGGCAGGAACAGCGGATGCGCGGGCTGCGCGGCGTCGACCAGATCGGGCTCCCGCGTCGTGTCCTGGTAGAGCGTCCACGCCTCGGCGAGGGACGGCATCGTCTGCAAGGTGCTGATTTCGACGAGCCGGGCGAGGTTCGCCCCCCGCACCGCGAGATCGAGCGCGATCGCCGCACGCAGGCTGCGGAGCGCCTCATAGGTTGCGACCCGTCCGGCGTCCGCGGATCGCGTCGCCTGCGCGTCCAGCGCATCGCACACGAGCCGCCGGAGTGCCTGCGCGTCATCATAGGAGGCCGGACGATAGGCCCGCACCGCCTCTCCAAACGCGGCGCACGCGGCACATCGCAGCACGTCCGCGATGGCGTCCTGGGCGGCCCGTGCATTGGTCGAGAGCGCGCCGCTTCCCGGCAGGGGGACCGGCATCCAGGCGGTGAGCGGGAGCAACAGCCGCACGGCATCCGCGGGATCGTTGGCGGCGTCTTCCAGCGCCGTGGCCAGAGCGACCGCGGCGTCCGCATAGGCATCCGTCTGCGCGCTCATAGTAGGGTCGCCAGATCGTTGACGGACGAGGCGGCGCCCATGACCGCGGTGCGGCCGGTGGTCGAGGCGGCGAGCACCGATTGCACGGTCGCGCCCGCCGATAGCGTGGTCGAGCGCTTGCCGCCGGCGAAGCGGCCATAGATGCCGACGAGCCCGCGCACGGCGTTGAAGGCGCGCCCAGCGTCATTGACCGCCGAGACGGCCATTCCGGTGAAGCCCGATACCGACTTTGCCGCCTCGGGAATGCCGCCGATGCCAAGCGCATTGGCGAATGCGCCGAGATCGCCTTTGCTGGCGGCATTGAGCAGCCCAGCGGCGCTGCTGATCGCGTCCCCGGTCGACACCGACACGTCGGGAAATTGGATCCCGCTTGCGACGATGAACGAGAAGATCAGCTCGACCATCCGGCCGCGCTCGCGGCGGTCGATGATCTCGAAGTCGAGCATGACGCACTCGATTGCGCCGAGCGTCGGGTGCACGAGCGTTCCGGGCCCCGGCTGTTCGCAGGCGGCGAGCATGGCGTCGCGCTGCTGGTAGACGTCATCGCCAACCAGGAACGCCTGAATCTGGAAGCGGCGCGGGAGCTTGCCGAGATCCTCGACCCAGGCGGTGTCCCGATACGGATATTCGTGAATCGCGACGCGGCGGCCGGCCCGCATCGGCGCGGTATCGAGCACGAAGCCCACCCCGCGCCAGGAACCCGGTTGCAGTTGCAGGAACCAGGAGCCGTCCGACCAGGAAAGAACGCTGCTGTCGATCGCGCGCGCGGTGCCGATGACCTGGGTGAGTTCGCCGAGCGTCTGGCTCACGTCAGGGGGAGCCCATGTCGACTTGCGTGCGCTCGGTGCGCGGCGGCGCGACCTTGACCGAGCCAGAGCCGCTGGCGGTCACGGCGGAATTCGGCGGCGGGTTCGTGTGCGTGATGTTGACGTCGACCGAGCCGTTGACCGGCGGCGCGGGGGCAGGCGGCGGCGGGGCGGATGCTCCGGCGAACTGGTTGGCGTAGGCGATTCGCTTTTCCATGCGCGGCACGCCTGCCGCCTCGTAGCCTTCCTCGAATGTCTTCGCG